>CAYYWS010000044.1:0-13125 GCA_964473955.1 uncultured Paraperlucidibaca sp.
GATCAGCGATATGCGTTCCTAAGTTAGCCAAAATCATGGCAATTTGATTGCCTTCCGAACTGTCATCACGACGCAACGACACCGGCACCATGGAAATCAATGGCGCATCCGGTAATGCTTGCTGACTGATTAAATAATTGCGTAACGCACTGCCACAAATCGTCAACACCACATCGTTTAAGGTGGCATCAAAGGCTTTAGCAATCCGTTGAAAACGTTCCATGGGATAACTTTGCGCAGCAAAACGGCGCGAACCCGTAATGGGGCCATTCAAAATACTGGGTGGCGCTTGGAAAAATGACACGAAATTTGGGTCGCGCTGAGATTTGCGCGACACCTTGGCAATCTCTGCCATGACTTTTGGCATAGTCGCAAGCTGCTTACTCATGCTACCAGTGAAACGCGCAAGACCCGATGCCATATCAACCGGACCCGGCAGACCTGCCGGTGCTCGACGAACTCGGGGCATGGCCCAGATCGGTGGTACATCACGAGTGTTTACATCGGTAGACAAGGCACGGCTACTCATACGCATTGCAGCAATGCCGTCAAACATGCAGTGATGCACTTTTGAGTACAAAGCAAATCGACGCCCCTGCACACCCTCAATTAAATGAACTTCCCACATGGGACGTTGCCTATCCATAAGATTACTGTGCGCAGCTGACACATAAGCCAGCAACTCACGAATACGGCCTGGCTTCGGCAGTGCACGATGACGGAAGTGATGCTCTAGATCAAATTGATCATCTTTTTCCCAAAAGTACTGACCAAAACGCGATACCAATCTTTGATTAAAGGGTGGCTCAGGCTCAGTAAAGCTGCGCAAATGCTCAACTAAGTCACGGATATATCGAGGGCCTGCGTCTTCTGGAAATTTAAATAATTGTAGCCCAGCGACATGCATGGGCTGCTGGCGTTTTTCTAACCAAAGAAAAAGCTGGTCTGCGGGAGAAAGCGGTTTCATAAAGAGCCCTTGATTTAATTATTATTAGACCTCTAGGCTACCTCGCTGTTTAGGGTTTGTCAGCAGTAAAGAGTGACTCTAAAGTATCCGTAAACCACTGTTGTAATAACACACCTTTGCTGGCTAAACGCATCTCTAAGATCGGCCAGTGACCTAGTTCAACATACCTGGGGGCCATATCCTGATTTGGAGCATCGGCTAATATTGACTGATAAACTGGCAGTTGCTCAACACCCATAGGCGAACGCAGTAACAGCTCCTCTTCTGCCATAATCAGTTCATTCGGCGCAAAATCAACTGCCCGCACTCGCCAGCCTTGGGGTCCAGGACTCAATCGTAACCAGCGAGATGAACTCTCTTCAGCGCTTCGTCCTGCATTACCATTGCCTGTACGATACCCCAACATCGCTCGATAACCACGATCCGATGTCCACTCCTTTAAGCAGTAAGACATTAAGTCACCAAAC
This sequence comes from uncultured Paraperlucidibaca sp., assembly GCA_964473955.1. Lineage (GTDB taxonomy): Bacteria > Pseudomonadota > Gammaproteobacteria > Pseudomonadales > Moraxellaceae > Perlucidibaca. The sequence goes on from CAYYWS010000044.1 coordinate 1,435, forward strand.
TGCAGCTGACCAACCGCATTACGACGAGAACTATTGAAGAAAAATCCTCGTCGACTATCAAATCCTGCTCTTCCACCCAAACGACCGTCGTTATATAGACGTGAGTCTGTTTCTCCAGAAACGCCACACGCAGCATGATTTAGGCTCAATAAATGGCCATATTCATGTGCGACGGTGACAGCTCTAAACTCAACCCAATGATTATTCTGGTATGGCCCGAAAACATTTGGCACATCAACGGCACGCACTGACTCAGCCAACATCGAAGTTCCGCTGATTTCAGCCACACCAACAACACGACTATTAGGGTTTAATACCGAGGCACTAAACTCGATATTGTCTGGGAAAACACCTAAGCACTTTGGCGATGTGGCCGGGTTATTCGTTCGACCGGGTAGCGTTGCACACAGCTCATCAACCTCCTCTAACACTCTTACCATGGTGGCAAAGTCAGAGCGTGTTCTACCATTGTTGAGCAGTGAAAAAAAACCACCGCCACCAAACTGCAAACTTGGGGCAGCAAAGACTGGACGAAGCTCAGCATTTACTTGTGATAGTGGCAACATTTCAACCAAAAGCTGTGACAAGTCCTGCGGCGAATCAACATAACCATCTTCCCCTCGGTGCTGCAGCGGAATAATGTATAAACGCTCAACAACTGGCGCACTGACTTGAGGCCGAACCAGTGCTCGCGTTCGCTCTGCCTCCGTAATAGTACGCCCTTGATTGTCATCAAACACTACTGATACCGCTACGCCGGGACGCATTAACGAAGCCGGAATCGTGGCGGTGTATGCAGTACTCAAAAAATCATCATTGCTAGAGGTTGGCACACGATCTGGACCTTGCAAAGGAATGGTCCGACAACTACTACCATCGGAAACTAATAACTCACGTCGAGTGGGCGCTAGGTCACCAGTGTTCGATACAAGATCTACACGTATAAATGCTGATTTATTGCCAACCAAACGTGTGGAGCTTTCAGCAGCAGGTTGTCCAACGGTTTGTAACCACTCGATAGACTCAATTCGTAGACCATCATTTCTTGCAGTACTACTAATGGTTTGTTGGGCAGAGCATGATGTTGAGGCCGATAAGTTGGTACCACCAGACCCAGACGAAGTGTTTCCTCCGCCCGAGCCGCTACCTCCACAGGCAGTTAGCAAACAGGAGAAAAATGCAATTTGACTTGTTTTTATAATTTGCATTGGAAGCTCTTAATGAGGACTTAATTTGTTTATGCCCTTAATAAGTGCGCGTAGCAATAGGTCACATTCTATTTATTGGTACTCTGGCCAATTCCATACCCTTGGCGCGAATGCGCAACTGTTGCGGTTTATACTGGCCGATATTGACGTAAAACGGTCCAAAGTTATCGCTGACATCGTGCTCAGACACCATAGCACTTCGTAACTTAAGCTCAGTCACAGCGTGGTCACCCTCAACCGATACCGATAAATCGGTTTGACGCAGTGTAGCTGGTGCAAAGCCCACTTTACTCACTTTCCAGCCATCAGGCTGCAGGCTTAATTTTAGCCATTGTCCATTCTCAGCATCTTGGCTATCAACACGACCTGCAATATTTGCAGAGCCAGTGCGATACCCCAAAGTGGCCAAATAACCACGATCTGACATCCATTCTTTACCACAATAAGACATTACATCGGCAAACTGTGGCTGACCATTTAGCAAACGCTGACTGGAAAAATATAGATCTCGAATTGCATCCCATCCAGCTCCATTACCTAAACGGCCATCTGCATAAAGGCGCGAATCAAGCATCGTAGGTGAACCACAATTGGCATGATCTAAATTCAGCAGATGACCATACTCATGCGCCACTGTCATGGCATCAAAACTTATCCAGTGGCTACTGACATAGGGGCTACTCGTTGAGACATCTACCTCAGAAACCGAGCGCGCCAACATGGTAACGCCTCCTACATAAGCCAAACCAACAATCTGCGACGTAGTACTTCCAGTCGGTCTAAAAATTAAATTTGAAGGCAATAATCCAACGCATTTAGGCGCTGTTCTAGGGTTACGAAAACCCGAATTCAGGCTCTGACAATAATCATCGACTAAGCTTAAAAGGTTCTGCATTTGGCCTATCGTGCCGGCATATGTGCCACCCAATAACAACGTCAGCGAGTCAATTAAGCTTAAGCTCAACGTATAAGGTTCACTCTCAATCACATTAACGTCAGTCACTGGATATAACCGCGTAATCAAGTCTGACATATCTTGTGGTGAGGAAAAAAAACCTTGCTGACTGAGTAATCTTATCGGAATAAGTCGAATCGTTTCGGTGACAGCTGGAGCAATCACTGGTTTTAATACACGGTATGTCTCATCTGCTTCAACTGCACTCCGACCTATATTGTCATTAAACAACACCGACACTGACATGCCTGGCTTAACTAAAGCTGCAGGAATCGTAACGGAATATGCCGTTGCACTAAGACTTTCAATATTCATACTGCTTGGCACACGACTAGGACCGGTTAGCGTCAAATCCATGCAACTGCCATTACTTGGATCAAAAACTCGTACTATTCGCTGCAAAGGGCTTAAAGGGTTAGTGTCCGCCAATAAGTCCACTCTTAACTTAATTGCCTTACCAGCAACCATACGAGTGTCGGCATGATCAGGATCAAGCTGTACCGTTTGCAACCAACTAACCTCTTCTATGCGCATGCCGTCAGCACGAGCAGCATCAGTCAGTAGGGTTTGAGTAATGGGACACTCGGAGTTAATGGTGCGACTACTTTCTCCAATAGAAATAGTCGGATTACTGGTATTACCGCCATTCGTAGGGGCTGCTGTTGTGTTACCGCCACCGCCACTACCGCCACAACCTGCTAGTAAAATAGTAAGGAGTGCTAGTGGACGATAACTCAGGTTAATCATAATGACCCTCAGAGCATATTTCTGTTATGCCCCGAAAGTGCCGTATTTATCGACTCATATCATTTTTAAAAGCGTTAAAAAAACGTTATAAAACATTAATTCTGTTGCGCTTATGCAACCATCAAGCGTTTAGGTAACCCAGATGTACGTATTGTGTTTCGGTTGATTGCAAGCCGCCAAAATTCGTCACTAACACAAAGTAATAAGCGCTGTTTAGGGCGTGTCACGGCGGTATAAACTAACTCTCGCGTTAAGACCGGTACATCATGATCGGGCATCACAAAAGCGACTTGATCAAACTCAGAGCCTTGCGACTTGTGCACCGTCATGGCGAATACCGTTTGATGAGGCGGCAGACGACTAGGTAATAACCAACGCAGTTGGTCTGGTGCATCATTGCTGGGGAATACCACTCTTAGGCGTTTGCCATCCTCGCTGCTGTCATCAGGCAACCACAGTGTGATGCCAATATCACCATTCATTAGTCCTAAGGAATAGTCATTACGGGTAATCAACACCGGCCGGCCAACATACCAGCGCTGCATTGGTATTCGACCACCGCATAATTGGTTTAAGCAATGCTCATTAACACCTTCCACGCCAAAGCGGCCTTCACGTACAGCAGTTAAAACGCGATAGGACTCAAAGGCCTTAATCACCTGTCGTGCCCATTGTTCACGCGCTAACTCATTAGCTTCCGGTGTTTGCTGCACCAACTGCCAATAGTCCCGATAACCATCGGCTAAGTTCACATAGTCAACTGTCGCAACATCCGGTGCGTAAACAGAAATCGGCTGGTGAAAACCATCACGCACATCTTTTGCTAAACGACCAATGCCGCGCTCACCGTCAAAGCGATGGCTTTTTTGCAGCATTACTACCTGTGCCGGCAGACTTGCACAAACATCTCCCAATACCGCGCCCGCCTCAACTGATGCCAACTGGTCTTTATCACCCAACAAGATAAGCCGCGCATGAGCTGGCAAGGCCGCCAAAATAGAGGCAAATAGTGACAGGTCTAACATTGAGGCCTCGTCTATCACCAACACATCCAGCAATAAGGGGTTGCGTTGATGATGGCGAAACGGTCGTTCCTGACTTTGTGCACCGAGTAGACGGTGCACGGTCATCACCTGTAAAGGGATTTCTGCACGTAACTCAGCCGGCAACGGCAGTTCAGCTACCGCTCCCCGAATAGCTGCGTTTAAACGTGCAGCTGCTTTGCCAGTTGGTGCCGCCAGCGCAATACGTAAGGCTTGGCCAGACTGCAAGGCCATAAACTGCAGCAATCCCAATAACTTCACCACAGTTGTAGTTTTACCAGTACCGGGGCCACCAGTAATCACACTAAAAGGCTGTTGCACCGCCAGCTCACAAGCCCTGCGCTGCCAATCAATATCGGTAGAAGGTGGAAATAACTGATCCAAAACTGCCACCACGCTCGTGCTTAATGGCGTTACATCGTTACCCAAAGATGCCACCCGCTGCCTCAGTTGTTCAGCGACAAAGTGTTCATCACGCCAGGCGCGCAGTAAATACAGGCTGTCGTCATCGAGCACAAAGGGCTGGCTGGTGAGTTGATCTGGTGTGGCGACAAAACCACTACTCAGCAAGGCTTGCTTTAATGACGCCAAGTCCTGCTTGGCACTCACCTGATCATGCAAAGGCAGGCGCATATGACCTTGGGCATGCTGCCAGCTGGCCAAACCAGCCAAAGTTAAGGCGGCATCATCTACCTGTGGGCATAGCCGCTTTAATGTTGCCATCAAGGCATGATCCAGCGGCCGCAGACTTTCAGCTAATACCGTCATCACACCGCCCCTGTGCTGATTGCTGAACCCATAAATAACGCATCAAGCTCATTCACTAACTGCCGTGGTGGTAAATGCGAAAACACACCTGTATCTGACTGACTACGTCCACGTAAATACAAATACACCACACCACCGATATGCTGATCATAGTCATAGTCGGCTAATCGGCTACGCAACAAACGATGCAAGGCCAGCAAATACAAGGCGTATTGCACGTCATAACGATGGCTTAATAAATTATTAGCAACCTGCTCCGGTTGGTAGTCTGCGGGCAAATCCCCCAGATAATTGGATTTATAGTCGAGCAGGTAATAACGACCTTGATGGCTAAACACCAAGTCGATAAACCCCTTAAACAGGCCATTTAAACGCAGTGGTGTGAGTACAGGTCTGGCTCGACCCGGCAGACAGTAACGAGAGATCACCGCATCCAATTCGGTCACATTGACATTGCTGCTTTCCAGCCAGAACTCCAGCTCAACATATAGCTCCTGTAAATCTGCCAAGGCCACCGACTGCCCAGTAGGCAAAACAAATGGTTGCCTTAACCAGCTCGGCAAGGCTTGGGTCAGCGTATCAATCTGAGCCTCCCAACCACGCAACTCACAACGTATTTTCAGTTCCTGCTCTATGCGCTGCATATCATTTTCATCACGGCCAAAGTGGTGCTCGGCGGCAAATTCTAATAACTCATGCCAAAACGTTCCGGTTTCTGCACCACGTGGCAAATCACTTAAGCGTTGGCTGCGCTCTTCATCGGCAATCGCGGCATGTGCATCATCCACTAGCTCGGCTAATGGTGCCGGCACATAGGATTGCTCACTATGACTCAAGGCACTGTAACTGCTGATCCACCATGACCGTGCTGCCATGCCAGCAAAGGTTCGCGCTGGTAACAGTGCATTTGCTGATAACGCTACCGAGGTGACCGGCGTACATAAAGGAGCCTGACTAAACGATGCCAGTTCGACTTCGCAATAAGGTGCCAATGGTACTAAAAGCTGCGCCAACGTATCACGCAGCTCAGCGGCTCCAGCCACATGGGTTCCACCCGTTAACAACACCGCCCACGGTGTGTAATCCAATACAGTCGCTGCTTTATTAACGCGTACCGGCATCACCGCCGTCCATAACAAATGCCGTGCACGGGTGACACCGACATAAAACAAGCGCATATCCTCCTGCAGCTGTTCGGCAGCAGCACGCTCAGTTGCACGACTGTCTTTATGCGTATCTAAGTCAGCAACATTGCACTGCTGCTCATCGTGATAGTGTCGTACGTGGCCATCTTTAACACCACCGGGCATGCTGCTAAATGGCATACACACCAATGGGTACTCCAAGCCTTTAGACTGGTGCAAAGTGACAATACGCACACGCTGACTATCACTTTCCAAACGCAGCATAGCCTCGTCTTGGTCGCTACGACCCGCCTCAGCAATATGCTCAGCCAAATAACGTATCAGGGCGTATTCACCTTGCAGCTCAACAGACGCGTTTTGCAGTAGCTCGGCCAAATGCAAAAGGTTGGTCAGTGCTCGTTCGCCATTGACGGTATCAGGCGAAAGCGACCGCGCTGGCACCTGATGGATAAATAACCAACGCCGAATAGCACTTAATACACCCTCATGTTGCCAACACTGCTGACACTGCAAGGCCTGTGTTAATTTAACCTCCCAAGCTCTTTCATCCACCCGCAGCTGAGCCAAGCGTGACCACTCATAACCCAGTAAAGGTGTCGCCAAGGCCAATCTTAATCGCGCCTCATCTTCCGGTTGATGCAACGCCTCTAACCATAGCTGTAACTGTTGAGCCTCGCTGCTGGCATAAACTGAGTCGCGAGCCGAACCATAAACACAACTAATGCCTCGTGCTTGCAAGGCCTGACGCATGGTGTCGGCCTCATAACGTGTACGCACCAAGACTGCAATATCACTCGCCACCACTGGTGTCTCGTTATGCGTCATGCGCAACTGACCTGCCTCACTCTGGGTTAACCAACGGCTAATTTGTTCGGCACAGGCATGTGCTAAATAGTCTCGTGCATCGGACTTGGCACAGCTTTCATCATCACTGGGCAGCAGCAACTGAAGTGGCTTCACAGGCTGCCAACCTTGCTCATTTTTGTACTGCAAAGCCGACTCATGACGAGCAGCTTTAACCGGATGAAACGGCAAACCGTTGGTGTCTAAACCCTGCCTAAACACACCGCTGGCAAAAGTGTCACCATAACTAAACAAGGCATTAATGGCCTCAACCAAGGGCTGATCCGAACGGAAGTTGGTATCCAAGGTATAACAAGGTTGCTGTGCTGATAAGCGAGCCTGCAAATAGGTCGGTAGGTCGGCACCACGAAAGCTATAAATGGCTTGCTTGGGGTCGCCTATCATTAACAAGGCGATAGCATTGCTGTGCTCCTGCGATGACCACTGACGTTGATCATATAAACGACTAAATAGCCTAAACTGCAAAGGATCAGTATCTTGAAACTCATCAATCAAGGCCACCGGAAAACGTGAGCGTAAACGTTGTGCCAAGGTCGCGGCATCTGGACCAGACAGGGCTTTATCAAGCTGTGTTAACAAGTCATCAAAACTCAGCTCACCCGACTGACTTAAGGACTGATGTAGAGCCTCAGCTACTGCCTGCTGCAAGTCATTAAGCAGGGCTAACGTTAAAGTCTCATCGAATGCGGTGATGGAGGAAGCCACATCAATCCATGCTTGCACTAAATCAAAAAACGGGTGTACTGGTGTGGTTTTACCCTTATTGGTTGCACGCACTAACTCGCGAGCTGTCATTTTTTCAAACGACTTTGTGTTATTGGGCGTGCTGGTATCCGTGCGATCAAAGCTGGCATAAAGCCGGCTGCGTATAGCGTCGCTATACATGTTTTTCTTAATCTGACCGGTGGCAGCCGCCTGATCTAATAACACACATATTTCATCACGTGCCTGCTGCCAATGCTGATGCACCTGCAACCAAGCCTGATCAATCACGGCCTGCTGCTGTTTATTGGCGATAAGTGCTGCCTGCCATGATTGACTGGCTGCTCGGCCATCAAAACAAATCTGCGCAGGATTAGCTGAAATCAGCCCATCTAAGCGACGTGACAACGCGTCCGGCGACCCCAACAGACTTAGAATTTTGTGGGCTTCGACAGCCGTTAAGGGATAAAACCAAGCCCGCCAAATATCACGCACTACGCCATCACGGCGTTCACGTAAATCCTTCACTAGGCGCAAAGAAAACAAGCTGCCACTATCAAAAGCATGTTGTTGCAGCACACGTAAACACCACGCATGAATTGTGCTGATCGCGGCCTCATCTAACCACTCCGCGGCCTGCTCTAGTACAAAGGCCTGCTGAGCTAAACTATCCTTCGCATACGCCTGCATAATCTCGGCCAAGGCCTTATCTGGCACTTGCAGCCCACGAAAAGCTAAGGCTGCCTCGTTTAAGCGACTGCGAATACGATCACGCAGCTCACTGGCAGCAGCCTCGGTAAAGGTCAGCACCAAAATGTCTGGCGGCAAATAACGTTGTGGCAAACCATGCCCTAATACCAAACGTAGATACAACATGGCAATGGTATAGGTTTTGCCGGTGCCGGCACTGGCCTCAATTAAGCGAATACCGTGTAAGGGTATCTGTGAAATCTGCAGGGGCTGGAACTGCATGGCATTAGTCATGATCAGCTCCCAGCATATCCTTGTGATCACGTAAAAACTCGGTTACCGGCAGGCAGACCTGAAGCGCCAACTGATGAAAGCGTTTGTCCGCACTTAAGCTGGCAAAGTCTGGCCACAACCACGGCAAAGGTAATTTACCTTTGGCTGCGTATAAACCTTGGTAGTCACCGTCATAAACTAAAGTGGCCGCTTTCACAGCTTTGCTTTCGTCAAAATCCTCGACTTGCATACCTGCATTGGCATAAGTCATGGCAGTTTTAAGCTCAAACGGTAACGCATCAACTTGGCTTTGCTGCCAAAGCACTAACACCGACTGCAACCATTGTTCTGCCAGTGCTGACGACATAGGTGGCAACGTTGCCATGCCGGTAGGTGAGATGATTTTACTGCTAGCCACTAAACCATTAGCCGCCATCAGCGCATGCTGTAAAAAGGCCTTGATCAGCACTTTCCAATGGCTGATTTTGCCACGACTATCGTGCAATTTACTGGCAGTGGCCGACCAGACTACTTTGCCACCACCCTCCAATTCACACAGAGTAGTTAAGGCGTGCTCAATGCCTCGCCAGCGTAATACTCGACTAGGCAGCTCATGTGCCTGACGCCAAGCACTGCTGTCTTGCCATAAGGTATTAAGGGTGGCATGTAGCTCCGCCTGCACCGGTTTAGCAAATCCAGCCAACGGCCATTTGCCACTATGTGATTGCACATCCAACCATTGGCTTACCGCTGTTACATCACTTACCCGCAGCAACACGTTCAATGCATCGTCGACCAATGCGTAACGATTTAAACCATCGAGCGCAAACGGCTCGGTTTCCGATAATGCCTCAGTTGCCTCCGGAAAGCGTATGCCTAAACGCTCGCGGTAGAACACTTGCGCAGGTAGATTGACGCATCGTAGTAATGACTCACTGCTGATGACATCTGCTAAGAGTTCAGAACTCAAGGGATTACGTTCGGCCGCGGTTACCGTGTCATATGCTGCTCGCCAATGTTGGGCGTAACTTACTAATCCAGTGTTGGTGAAATAACGTGTGCTAAATGGCTGCAAGGCATGCTCAGTTGTCAATGCAGCTAATGGGCATTCGCCATCCACCTGCCAACCACGGCTAATGTAGTCACGTAATTGCGCGAGTAATAATGATGGTGGCCGTAGCTGATTTTGCCGGCTATCACGCCCTATCCAGCTTAATAATAAAGACTCGCGCGCCGACAGCACGGCCTCCAAAAATAAATAACGATCATCATCACGGCGCGAGCGATCACCCGGTCGTGCTAATGTGCCATCACTCATCAAATCAAAATCTACTGGCGCCCGGCTCCGTGGGAACTCGTTATCGTTAAGTCCCAAAATACAAATGTGTTTAAATGGGATCGCTCGCATGGGCATCAAGGTGGCGAAATGAATTGCGCCACTTAAAAAACGCTGCGACATGTTGCTTTCATCTAAGCGTGATAACCATGCCTCGCGTACTATCGGTAGGCTGACTAAATCCAGTCGTTGCTGAATGGTTTGAGTTTCTTCGGACCACAGCACCAAAGCCTGCTCAATCTGACCAAAGACAGCCGCTGCAGGGTCATCACGGCTAATATCAAAAAAGTCCGCCAGTAAAGCTCGGCAAACCACCAGCCAATCACTTAATGATCGCTCTTGGCACAAGATCTGTTGCCACTTACTTAGAGCTGTGAGCAGTAAATGCATGGAGCCAAGGGCTGCTGCCTCCAACGGACTGGCCAGTGGCTCTGGTAAATAATCGGCAAACAAGGCCTGCTCTTCCGCATCTACCGCACCGCTGGCATAACCTAACAACAGTCGATCCAAGGCAAAGCGCCAAGTATTTTGCTCAAGGCAATCAGGCATGCCCCACTGCGCACGATGAGCCGCATCCAGCCCCCAACGAGCACCGGCCTGATCAAACCACGTCCGCAGTGATGGCAACATGTCGACGCTAAAACCAAAACGCTGCTGCAGGGCTGGCACGTCGATTAAGTCCCATAACTCCACATTGGTACAACGATGATCCGGCATTGATAACAACCACTCTAGGGCATTTAATAACGGCGACTGACCACGACTGGGTTTGTCCAAAATCACAAATGGCAGTTTGGTACGCTCATCGGCGGCAAACACGGCCTGAATGAGTGGTGCATAGTCACGAATATCGGGCACCATCACGACGATGTCACGCGGGTGCAACTCTTGGCCTTGGTCGCGCGAGTCGCTTATTAACGCCAACAGATGATCATGCAACGCTTCAACTTCACGCAGGCGGCTATGCGTACTTTGGAAACGAAGACTCCTATCATGTGTGCTTAAAGCGATGCGCTCACGGGGATCTTGTGGCAGCGCCTGCAAATCATGAATAGCCTCTTGTAGCTGTGCTAATAAGGTTGTCGGATGGTCATTACTGACGAAAACATCAATAGACTGGCCCATGGCCAAGAACTGCTGACGATAACGATCGGGTTCGTCAAACGTTTCGAGTCGGCGCAAATAGTCTCGCCCCTGCTGTCCCCATGCTAATAACAGTGGGTTGGCATGTTGTGACAACTCATGCTCGGCAATTATCGCTGCCAAGTTAGCTTTGCGAGCATGACGTAAACGCTGGCGCGGCTGCAATAAGTCAGCCCAGTAATGTCGACAGGGGTTAACCACGGCCAGCACTACCTGCACATGACGACCTAGTGCAGCTAATGCCTCTAATACATGCCCGGGTAAGGTTGAAAAACCCCAAACAATAATGCGTTTTGGTATTCCTTTAGGTGCATGTGGCAGCTCAGACAAACGCTGCAGAAACTGCTGGTGAATTTGCGGCGGCATCATCACCGCTGACTGCTGGGCAATATCGTCAACTAAAGCTCGCCACAGTATCGGTTGCCAGCGTTCACGACTAGGCAAGTCAACCACATCGGCCTTATCAACAGATTTGCGTAGAACATCATTATTAGCCTGCCAATCCAATAACCAATCACCGCGATAAACCATATATTGGTCAAAAATATCGGCAATTTGGCAGGCCAACTGCCAGTGTTTACGGCCACCAATATCGTCACGTAAATAAGCGTTTAAGGGGGCAAACTCCGGCTGGGCCAGTTGTGAAGGCAGTAAGGCCAGAATGCGCCAACGCAAAGCGGCTTTATCATAGGGCGACTGACGAGGAACCACCGCCTCACCTAAGACCAAGCGATAGGCCTGCCATAAAAAACGTGCAGGAAAGGTCATATTTACCGCGGCACAAATACCAAGGCCGGTGGGCTCGTCAGCCGCTATG
>CAYYWS010000045.1:0-13045 GCA_964473955.1 uncultured Paraperlucidibaca sp.
GCAGCTTCAACAAACGGGCTGGATGCATAACCGCTTACGCATGATTACCGCCATGTTTTTAACCAAAGATTTGTTTATCGACTGGCGTTTAGGCGAGCAGTTTTTTATGCGTCACCTGATTGATGGCGACTTATCTGCTAACAATGGCGGCTGGCAATGGAGCGCATCAACTGGCAACGATGCAGCACCGTACTTTCGTATTTTTAATCCGATGCTACAGAGCCAAAAGTGCGATCCGGAAGGTCGTTTTATTCGTCAGTTCTTACCTGAATTAGCAAGCCTAGATAACAAACAGATCCATGAGCCTTACGCCAAAGGAAAGTCCGTTGTTGGTTTGCGCTACCCGCGTCCAATCGTTGATCACAACGAAGCTCGACAACATACTTTGGCCAGTTTTAAGTCACTGAGCCCGCATTAGCCGGCAGTATCACTGAGTGCTTTAAATAACCCTACAAACTCTTGTGTGAGTTTATGCTTTGGCGACAAATAAATTAATGGCATGGCTTTTTGATGTGACTCACGCATGATCACGGAAGCCGATAATGCAGGATCAAGCACGGGCAGCCCTTCTGCTTTTAACTCCGCCACCAGCTGCGTGGGTAAAGTTGCGCGCGGCTGGAATTGATTAATAACAATGCCATCAACACGCAGCTCACTATTGTGGTCTTTACCGGTTTCTTCCACGTTTTCTAATAGGGTGTAGAGTGCTCGGCGAGAAAAGGCATCACAGTCAAATGGAATTAGACAACGCTCAGCTGCAATCAGGGCAGACAGCGTATAGAAGTTAAATGCCGGTGGCGTATCAATAAAAATCTCGTCATAACTTAGACTTAATTCTTTTAACGCCGAAGCCAGTTTGTAGATTTTATGCTTGCTCTCTAGTAAATGCTCAATTTCCCGTAACTCAGGATTTGATGGAATAACATGCAGATTTTCAAATGGTGTGTTGTGCACAAACTCTGACAAAGGTCGCTCTTTAATCTTAAACGCTAACGACTGCGCAAAAAACTGCCCAATATTTGGTGCTAGTTCTGGCTTGTCTCGCCCAAAAAAGGCTTCTTCACCGAGTAGATATTGGCTGGCATTACATTGGGGGTCCAAGTCTAGCACCAAGGTGCGTCGTCCTTGCTGTGCACTAATGGCGGCTAAGTTCACGGTAATGCTTGATTTACCTACGCCACCTTTCTGATTAAACACAACACGACGCATGCCCTACTCTCCCAAATTTAAGTCAACACTTTGCCATGCATTACAAGGTAAATGGAAAAAACCAATACGCCGCCATAATAGCAACACTAACACCCGCCAAATCAGCCAGTAAACCACAGGCCAAGGCTCCGCGATCTCGCTTAATACCAACTACACCGTAATAAACAGCAACAACATAAAGCGTGGTTTCTGACGAGCCCTGAATAACGGCTGCGACTAAGGCAGGAAAACTATCAACACCATAGGTTTGCATCGTTTCAATCATCATGGCACGCGCACCACTACCTGATAGTGGTTTCATTAGCGCAGTGGTCAGTGCTGGCACAAACTCATTTGCCCATCCCATGAGTGCTAACAACTCGCTGATGCCATTTAAGGCAATATCCATAGCACCACTGGCACGCAAACCCGCAATCGCAACCAACATTGCTAATAAATACGGGATTAACCCTATCGCAGTTTGAAAGCCTTCTTTAGCGCCTTCAATAAACTCGCCATAAACAGGTACTTTTTTAACCACCCCAGACAGCAAAAAAATGGCAATAACAAACACCAGCACACCATTGCCAATGGCACTTGATACCGGGTTAAGTTGATCTACTGGCAGCTGCGTTAACAGCCAAATAACACTAGCAATGACAAAAGCAAACGCTGCACCATAGGCCATAATGACCTTGTCTAATAATTTGATCCGGTGCAAAAGACAAATAGCCGTTAGGCCAACAATAGTGGATGCTGAGGTCGCTAAAAGAATAGGCAAAAATACATTTGCCGGATCTGCTGCCCCCTGCTGCGCACGATACAAAAAAACCGATACCGGTACTAAGGTGACAGAAGACGCATTCAATACCAAGAACAGGGCTTGAGCTTTGGTGGCACGCTCAGGCTCCGGATTAAGCTTTTGCAGCTCACGCATGGCCTGTAAACCAAGCGGTGTGGCGGCGTTATCAAGCCCTAAGACATTAGCCGACAGATTCATCGTCACCGCGCCATACGCTGGATGCCCTTTTGGCACCTCAGGCATTAATCGCAAAAACAGTGGTTGTAGTGCACGACCAACAACAGTCACCAAACCTGACTTTTCAGCAACCCGAAACAAGCCTAACCAGAGTGTCATAATGCCAACGAGACCAATACTGATGTCGACACTGATGCGAGCAGCGTTAAACCATGCTTGAACAACGGTATTAAAGCTATTGAGATCGCCCAGAACAAATACCTGCCAAGCACAAATCAGCACTGTAATGGCAAAGAAGGTTAACCATAAAACATTCAGCAAAAAATCACCCCAATTCCGCGTTTACCGTTCGTCGCCAAAAACATGCCACTCGTTATTTTTGCCACGGCCAGATCAAAATTTGTGGTCTACACCTTAGTAAAAGCGCCAAAAGTGCAGTATGACAAGGCTTTCACGAGTTTTCCACAGCATCTGTGGATAACTCTGTAGATAATGTACTTTTATCCTCGTAAATATATGTAAACAACACGCCTAAGCACAAACTGATTATTTTTTAACCAATTAAGTAATTGATATATTTTTCAATGACTTAATTTTGTCAACCCTGAAATATATCGTATTTTCCTTAGGTCAACACAGACTGAACAATGCCTCTTTCCAGTGCATAACATAATCAGCGGATAACTTAGAGTACGACCAAGTAACTGTCTAACAATCCAATAAAAATAATACACTCCATGTCACATAAAGTGATATTTTTGTAAGCTCTAGCAGTGGCTATGCTTGTGAACATCTCATAGCGTGAACGACGTGACTCACCATTCACGAAAACTAGGTACACAACATGTCAGCACTGGAACATTCAGTAATGCAATCGACGACAACACACAAAGTCATTCCTAGCGAAAAGTCTCTACCCTTCGTTGGCCAAACTGTTGCCATGATGCGCGACCCTGTAGCCTATATTCGCCGTCGTTATAACCGAGATGGTGAAGTATTTCGCTCCAATTTATATGGCGCCGAATTCATTCAACTGATTGGACCTGATGCTAATCAATTTGTACTACAGAACAAAGGTAATATCTTCTCTAATGCAGGTGGATGGGAGTTCTTTATTGGCCGCTTTTTTACCCGCGGCATCATGTTGCTGGATTTTGATGAGCACCGCTGGCACCGGCAAATCATGCAAGCCGCATTTACCAAAAAAGCCTTAGCTTCATACTTAAACGATATGAACCCGGCCATCCGTCGTGGCATGGCACATTGGCGACCAAGTAAGCAATTTAAAGTACTGCCACATATTAAAAAAATGACACTCGATATTGCCACGGAAGTGTTTATGGGGGAAAAGCTCGGCAAAGAGGCTAATGAAATCAACCATGCGTTTGTTGTGACTGTAAGAGCTGGAACAGCCCTAATACGCCATCCCGTGCCTGGATTGTTATGGCACAAAGGCTTAAAAAGTCGCGCAAGGCTTGAGCGGTTCTTTCGTGAGCGGATTCAACAAAAAAGGCAGCACCCAGGTAACGACTTATTTAGCCAGCTCTGTATGGCAAAAACTGATGATGGTGAATCATTTAGTGATGACGACATTGTTAACCACATGATTTTTCTACTCATGGCTGCGCATGACACAACCACCATTACTTTATGCTCCCTGCTCTACCAATTAGCCAAGCACTCAGAATGGCAGGATAAAGCTCGACAAGAGTCGTTAGCGCTTGGTCATGAATCTGTCAGTGTTGAAGACTTAGAGCAGCTAAGTACCTTGGGGCTGTGTATGAAAGAAGCCCTGCGCATGATTGCACCAGTACCAGGCATGCCCCGAAAAACAGTTAAAGACTGTGAATTTAAAGGTTATTTAATCCCCAAAGGCAGCTTAGTGAATGTCTTTAATGACTTCACGCATCACATGCCCGAGTGCTGGACACGCCCAGAACATTTTGACCCTGAACGCTTTGCATCACCACGACAAGAGCACAAAAATCACCCCTATCAATACATTCCTTTTGGCGGCGGTGCCCACATGTGTATTGGACTTCATTTCGCCGAAATGCAAGTAAAAGCGATAGTCCATCAAATGCTTCAGCATTACCGCTGGCAGCTCGATGAAAGCTATAACATGCCGGTAGACTATCGCTCCTTGCCCGTACCCTATGATGGGCTGCCCGTTCGTTTAAGCAGGCTGTAAATTAGCGCACAGCCATTTTATCCAGATTACGTTCAACAATGGCTGGGCCTATTCCCTTCACTTCAACTAATTCGGCCACGCTTTTAAACGGCCCATTGGCTTTACGATGGGCGACAATCGCTTCTGCTTTTTTTAAGCCGACGCCATTTAAGCCCTGAGCTATTTGCTGAGCATTGGCAGTGTTGATATTGAGCCGCGTAGATTTAGCCGCAACAGGTGTTGCAGGCTTAGGTTTAACCGCCGTGGTAACGGTTTTGGTAGGCTGTGGTGTTGGGTTTGCAAAACTTGGACTAGCAGCAAGGCTAAGTGCTAACAAACTTGAAGCTAAAATGGCTTTCATGTGTCGACTCCTGTCAGAGAAATTGCCCAGCTATGTTGCTGAGTCACTCTCAGGGATAGTCAAACTGACAAATTTTTGCCAATAAAAAACCGCCACACGGCGGTTTAATGTTTTCGTGGTCGGGACAGCAGGATTTGAACCTACGACCCCTAGTCCCCCAGACTAGTGCGCTACCAGGCTGCGCTATGCCCCGACTTCATCACGACTGCAGCATCATACGGAATTAACGACAATTGTCTAGCCGCTTAAGTGACTAACGGCTCAACATCTGAGCGATTGCTTCAAGGTCATCAATCATCTCGGACAAAGCTTCTTGAATCAACTGATCGTTATCGACACTTTGGACGGTAACTGAAGGGGTCACCGCCCTTGCTGCAACAGTAGTTGGCAACTCAGACACCTTAAAGGTTTGTAGCTGCTGTTTTGCGCCTTGAATAGTAAAGCCTTGGCCATACAGTAAATCGCGAATAGCACGTATCAGCAGCACATCTTGGCGCTGATAATAACGACGGTTGCCACGGCGCTTAACAGGCTTTAACTGCGCAAACTCTTGCTCCCAGTAGCGCAGGACATGCGTCTTTACATCGCATAAGTCACTGACTTCACCAATGGTAAAGTAGCGTTTTGTGGGGATTTCTTGCAGCACAGGCAACGGATTAACCGAGGTCATAACCCTCAACCCGTTGCTTTAGTTTTTGGCCCGGACGGAAGGTGACAACCCGTCTGGCCGAAATAGGCACTGCTTCGCCAGTTTTAGGATTGCGGCCAGGACGTTGGCGCTTATCCCGCAGCTCGAAGTTACCAAAACCCGATACTTTCACTTCAGTACCGTCTTCCAGTGCTTGGCAAACTTCTTCAAAAAACTGATCTACCAGCTCTTTGGCCTCGCGTTTATTTAATCCTAGCTCATCAAATAAGCGCTCGACTAAATCCGCTTTTGTTAGTGCACTCATGATTAACCTCGCAAAACCACACCCAACTGAGTTGATAATGCCGCTATAACACGCTCTGATGCGGCCTGAACTTCAGCATCTTGCAATGTCCGCTCCGGATGTTGCCAGACCAACGTTACTGCCAAACTGTAGTGACCTTCAGTTACGCCACGACCTCGATAGAGATCAAACACCTGTAACGACTGGAACCACTCGCCGGCTGACGCCTTAATAACATCAATTACCTTATACGATGCTACGTCGTCGGCAACCACTAATGCAAAGTCGCGGCGCATATCCGGAAAGCGCGACAGTGGCTTAAACTTAGGCAGCGGTGCTTTATCTTGCAACGCGTTTAAGCTTAATTCAAACACATACGCTGGGCCTTCAAGATCAAGCTCATTAATCAGGCTTGGGTGCAACGCACCGATAAAGCCACAGCACGTATCACCAATATACACATTCGCACTTTGGCCCGGATGCAAGGCAACGTGCTCAGCCGCCACAAAGCGCACTTGATTGATTACGCCTGCTACTTCAAGCAAGGTTTCAATATTCCCTTTAACATCATAAAAATCAAGCGGTTTTTTATCGTTCGTCCAGCCTAATCCACGATTTGTTCCAACCGCGATACCGGCAAGCATAGGCTCTTGTAACAAACCGTCAGCGCTTGGCACAAAGCGCAAGCCCGACTCAAAAAGCCTTACCCTTGCCTGTTGACGCGCTTGGTTGTGCTTAACCGCTTGTATCAAACCTGGGATTAAACTGGTACGCATTACCGACAAATCAGCAGAAATCGGGTTAGCCAATGCTAATGGTGCAACTGTCGGATCAAAGCGCTTCTGCGCACTAGGCTCGACAAAACTAAAGGTAATCGCTTCTTGGTAATCAAGATCAACCAATGCTTGTTTTAATCGACGTAACGGTGCCGTGCTCTCATTGCTAGCTTGTAGACGAATGGCCGCCGTTGGCGCCGTAACCGGTAGGCGGTTATAGCCGTATAAACGCGCCAACTCTTCAATAAGATCAATTTCAATCGAAATATCAAAGCGGTGGCTTGGCGCGATAACCTGCCAACCATCATCTGTCGCACGAACTTGCATGCCAAGACGTGACAAATACGCGACTACTTCGATGTCTGACAAAGTAAAGCCTAAAACTTGACCAATACGCTGACGACGCAGATTAATAACAGCTGCCTGAGGCAGTAAATTCACCTGCTCAGCTACCGTAGCTGGCCCTGCTTGGCCACCGACAATGTCAATAATCAGCTGTGTTGCCATTTCAATAGCAAGCTTTGGCAGCTCTGGATCAACCCCACGCTCAAAGCGATGTGATGAGTCTGTGTGCAAACCATAACGACGAGCCTGACCAGCCAAACTCAGTGGCGCAAAAAATGCTGCCTCTAAAAACAGATCTACCGTCTCGGCTGCAACCGCAGACGACTTACCGCCCATAATGCCGGCTAATGCCAACGCACGCTCAGCATCGGCAATCACTAAGGTTTCCGGCAACAAGTTTATTTTCTGCTCATCCAGCAACACCAGTGACTCTTCTGGGGCTGCGTAACGAACACAAATGCCTGAGCTAATTTTAGCTAAATCAAAGGCATGCATAGGCTGACCTAAACTAAGCATGACCCAATTAGTGACATCCACCACTGGATGCAAGCTGCGTACACCGTGACGTTTTAGCGCATCCACTAACCAAGCAGGTGATGCCATGTTTGGTGTGATGCCTCGAATCACACGACCAACATAACGTGGGCATGCCTGAGCGGCTTGCAAATCGATTGGCAAGCAGTCTTGGATGCTTGCATTAACAGAGACTGGTTCTAAAGCCTTATGATCCAGCTCAAAAATAGCTGCTGTTTCACGCGCCAAACCACGCAGGCTTAAGCAGTCGCCGCGATTTGGCGTAATGCCTAATTCAATAATTTGATCATCGAGATCTAGGTACTCACGGATGCAGCGCCCCACCGGCGCATCGGCTGGCAGCTCCCACAAGCCATCAGAGAGCTCAGCTAAGCCTAGCTCTTGCTCGGCACACAACATACCTTCAGAGGCCACGCCACGCAGCTTAGCCGACTTAATGTGAAAGTCGCCCGGCAGCACGGCACCTACTGTGGCTACAGGCACTTTTAAGCCAACACGTACGTTCGCTGCACCACACACAATTTGTAATGGCTGTGACTGACCGACATTCACCTGTGTTACACGCAGCTTGTCAGCATCCGGGTGTTGTTCACATTGGATAACCTCACCCACTAATACGCCGGTAAATGCAGGGGCCATGGCATTAATGGCATCAACCTCTAAACCGGCCATGGTCAGGCGATGCGCCAACGTGGCGGTATCAACGGATGGATTTACTTGCTGACGTAGCTGCTTTTCACTAAATAGCATGTTGTCTTTCTCGAGTTCCCACGATGCACTTCGTGGCGATAAGTCTTTTATTACAATATGTTATGGCGATAACTTTACGTACTTTTAATTAAACTGACGCAAGAAACGCACATCATTTTCAAAGAATAAACGCAGGTCATTAACGCCATAACGCAACATGGCAAAACGCTCAACACCCATGCCAAAGGCAAAGCCTTGATAACGCTCGGAATCAATGCCGCAGTTCTCTAAAACCTTGGGGTGAACCATGCCACAACCCAAAACCTCTAACCAACCGGTATGTTTACAGACGCGGCAGCCATCACCACCACACATCACACACTGAATATCAACTTCTGCCGATGGCTCAGTGAATGGAAAGTAGGACGGGCGAAAACGTACTTGAAGCTCACGTTCAAAAAACACCCGCAAAAAGTCTTCAATAATGCCTTTTAGGTCAGCAAACGTAACCTTCTCATCAATCAACAAGCCTTCAATTTGATGAAACATCGGCGAGTGCGTTAAATCCGAATCACAGCGATAAACTCGACCGGGACAGACGATACGAATGGGCGGTTGTTGTGATTCCATCACACGCACCTGCACCGGTGATGTATGAGTACGCAATAAACGGTGGGCGTCAAAATAAAAGGTGTCGTGCATCGCACGCGCTGGATGATGCGCAGGAATATTTAATGCTTCAAAATTATGGAAATCGTCTTCGACTTCGGGGCCATCGGCCACAGTAAAACCGGCACGAATAAAAAAGTCTTCCATGCGCTGCAAAACGCGCGTCACCGGATGCAAACCACCGGATGCGACGTGACGACCAGGCAAGGTAACGTCAATACGCTCAGCAATTAGCTGCTGGGCCAACAAATCGGCCTCAATGCCCTGCTTGCGCTCAGTCAGCGCTTGCGTAATCGCCTCACGGGCGACATTTAACTCGGCGCCATAACGCTTACGCTCAGCTTCATCGAGCTGGCCCATACGCTTAGAGAGCTCACTCAAGCGGCTTTTTTTGCCAAGATATTGAACACGCAATGCGTCAACTGCACTGATGTCTGTTGCCGCTGCCACTTCGGTTTGCACTTGCAAAACCAACTCTTGCAATTCACTCATGATGCCTTTCCAAATTCAGTCTTAACTGATTGCCGCTTATCGTGTGTGCTTAAAACACAAAAGGGGAAGAACTTAGACAGCCCTTCCCCTTTTGGCATGCCAGACAAATCACGGCCTGACACTAACCGACTTATGCAGCGAGGCTAGCTTTGGCCTTTTCGGCAATAGCAGCAAAACCCGCAGCATCATGTACGGCAATATCAGCCAATACACGACGGTCAATTTCGATCGATGCCTTTTTCAGGCCGTTGATTAAACGGCTATAGGACAGACCGTTCAGACGCGAAGCCGCGTTGATACGAGCAATCCACAGGGCACGGAACTGACGCTTCTTCTGGCGACGGTCACGGTAAGCATACTGGCCAGCTTTAATAACTGCCTGAAATGCTACACGGTACACACGCGAACGGGCACCGTAGTAACCCTTTGCACGTTCCAGAACTTTTTTATGACGACGATGGGCGACAACGCCACGCTTAACACGAGCCATTTTTTATCCTCCGTCCGATCAGCAGTTAGGCAGCATACGCAGTACGCTTGGCACGTCACAGGCAGCAACCTGAGTCATGGGGCGCAGCTGGCGAATACGCTTGGCTGATTTTTTGGTAAGAATGTGGCGCTTGTAAGCTTGTTTGCGCTTGAAGCCATTCGCTGTTTTAACGAAACGCTTTGCAGCGCCGCGTTTGGTCTTGATCTTTGCAGACATTTTAATACCTCGTTAGTGACCCTTTCAGCCTTGTTCTGGGTGCCCGCAGGCATGACCAAAGTGACTTGGGGGTAAGTTGCAAATCAGCGTCCTGCTAATTTACCGCTTTTTCTTGGGACCGATGAGCATGCCCATCATGCGTCCCTCAATTTTCGGGGATTGTTCCACCACCCCGATCTCGACCAAATCGGCCTCGATTCGTTGAAGCTGTTTTAAACCCAGCTCTTGGTGCGCCATTTCGCGTCCGCGAAAACGCAATGTAACCTTGCACTTATCACCATCTTCTAAGAAGCGGATGATATTACGCAGCTTGACTTGGTAGTCGGCCTCTTCAGTACCAGGACGCAGCTTAATTTCTTTAATCTGCATTTGGTGCTGCTTTTTCTTAGCTTCTTTGGCCTGCTGCTTCTTTTCGAAGACAAACTTACCGTAGTCCATAATGCGACATACGGGCGGCTCGGCATCGGCAACAATCTCAACGAGATCTAACTCAACGGCTTCCGCCGCTGCCAAGGCTTCACGTATCGGTACGATCCCGACTTGTTCACCATTTTGATCAATCAAACGCACTTCACGGTGCGTAATATCGGCGTTGATGGTCGCGCGCTTGTCACGGCCCTGCTGTTTGTCCGGCTTAATGTTCTTTCTCCACAACTCGACCCTTACGGGCAATATCCGCCGCTAATAAATCCATAAAGGCCTCAGGTGTCATGACACCTAAATCTTCGCCTTTACGGGATCTTACCGCGACGGTTCCATTTTCTGCTTCGCGATCACCTACCACTAATAGGTAAGGAATACGTTGTAGCGTTCGTTCGCGGATTTTATAACCTACCTTCTCGTTTCTCAAGTCAGTAATGGCTCTAAATCCCTTCAATTTCAGGCTCTTTTCCACTTCTTTGACAGAATCGGCCTGTTTGTCGGTAATGTTGATCACACAAACTTGCACTGGCGACAGCCAAGCTGGCAGGATTCCTGCGTAGTTTTCCAACAACATACCGATAAAACGTTCAAATGATCCCAAGATGGCGCGATGCAACATCACCGGGAATTGGCGGCTATTATCTTCAGCGATATAGCTGGCATCTAAACGTTGCGGCAAATTGAAATCCAATTGCAACGTACCACACTGCCACGCACGGCCAATGCAATCATGCAGCGTAAATTCTATTTTCGGGCCATAAAATGCGCCTTCACCTGGCTGCAGCTGCCACTCAAGACCAGCATCATCCAAGGCCTTAGCCATCGCTGCTTCAGCCCTATCCCACAATGCATCTTCACCCACACGTTTTTCGGGGCGGGTGGAAAGTTTCAGGCTGATATCTGTAAAACCAAAGTCGGCATAAACATCCAAGGTGAGCTTAATAAAGTCTGCCGCTTCTTGGCCAATTTGTGCTTCAGTACAGAAAATATGCGCGTCATCCTGCGTAAAACCACGCACACGCATAATGCCGTGTAATGCACCGGAGGGCTCATTGCGATGGCATGCGCCAAACTCAGCCAAGCGCAACGGTAAATCGCGATATGACTTCAGGCCTTGATTAAAAATCTGCACATGGCATGGGCAGTTCATCGGTTTCACCGCATAGTCGCGGCTTTCCGATGAGGTCGTAAACATATTCTCGGCGTAATTTTCCCAGTGGCCAGATTTTTCCCACAGCACACGATCAACCACCTGCGGCGTTTTGACTTCCTGATAGCCGTTTTCGCGCTGAACACGGCGCATATACTGCTCAAGCTCTTGGTATATGGTCCAGCCATTAGGGTGCCAAAACACCATGCCCGGCGCTTCTTCTTGCAAGTGGAATAAGTCTAACGCTTTACCAATTTTACGGTGGTCACGCTTTTCAGCTTCTTCCATGCGTTGGATATAAGCGGCTAATTGTTTTTTATCAGCCCAGGCAGTGCCATAAACACGTTGCAGCTGCTCATTTTTTGCATCACCACGCCAGTAGGCACCAGAGAGTTTGGTCAGCTTAAAGGCTTTCAAAAAGCGCGTATTAGGCACGTGCGGGCCACGGCACATATCCACGTATTCTTCGTGATAATACAAGCCCATAGCCTGCTCATCGGGCATGTCATCCACTAAACGCAGTTTATAGTCTTCACCACGTGATTTAAAAACAGCAATGACTTCATCACGCGGAGTTACTTTTTTGATGACGTCATAATCTTTGGCAATCAGCTCATTCATGCGCGCTTCAATGGCGGCAAGATCATCTGGCGTAAAAGAACGCTCATAGGCGATATCGTAATAAAAGCCCTCAGCGATTACCGGGCCAATTACCATTTTGGCAGTAGGATACAGCTGCTTGACAGCATGACCCACCAAATGCGCACAGGAGTGACGAATAATCTCAACACCTTCATCATTTTTGGGCGTGATGATTTGCAAATGCACATCGTCTTGAATTGGGTCGCAGGCATCAATTAATGACCAATCCGAACCGTTGCTGCTAACTTTGCCGGCTACCGTGACCTTAGCCAAACCGGGACCGATGCTCGTGGCAACGTCCATGACGGAAACGGCATGATCAAACGAACGTTGTGAGCCATCTGGCAAGGTAATAACCGGCATAACTACTCCAATAGACGGGCAGGCATAATGTTAAGGCGCGTGAGTGTAGCGAAAGGCCTACAGAAGCGCAAAAGCATCAACGCCTAAAGGTATAAAATAGCGTGATCGCAGACTCCAACGAGCTAATCGCCTCTAACGACAACCTTGGATTGATACGGTAACGAACGCGTACCAACTGCGACTGGTCAAACAGGCCCACACCAAAACTTAATTGCAGATTTGGCCGCAAATAACCCGAAACAGCAACTTGGGTTTGGTCACTATCACCTTCCGTTGCAAGGGTAAAATCACTGATGCCCAGTCGCGAACCAAAACGCTCTAACACACCGGTTTGACCGCTCAACTTTAAAGCAGCCCCAAGCGCCATTGCTTGTTGCTCTGCAGCAGTTGGTGTACCTGCATTGCTAAGCGAGCGCCCTAATACTAAGTATGACAACATTTCTTCTTGCGACATGGCTTGGTCAGAAAATAGCTCTGCCGCAGGTGTAGGTGGCATGCCGGATACACGCAAACCGACAGTGACATCATCCACTACACGCACTGCCTCGATATTAATATTGGGTCTGCCCATTGGGCCGGCGAATAAGAATCGGCCTGTTCTAATTTGCAAACGCTGGCCATAAGC
>CAYYWS010000046.1:0-9916 GCA_964473955.1 uncultured Paraperlucidibaca sp.
CTGAACACGCCGGCTTGCTGCATGGCATTTAGCAACTGAATGCTGCCGCCTACGTTGTTGTCGTAATAACGCAGGGGTTGGCTAACCGATTCGCCCACTGCTTTTAGGCCGGCAAAATGAATGACCGCTTGGATGTCGTGGTGCTGCTGAAACAGTTGCGTTAACGCCTTTGCATCACGAATATCACCCTGCACAAATAACAAAGGCACGGCTTCGGCTGGCACGGATAGCGTTTGTGCGGCCAAAACACGCACACGATTTAACGCCTCCGGCTTGCTATTGCTTAAGTTGTCATAAACCACCACCTGGCGGCCGGCTTCCAACAACTGCAGCACCGTGTGTGAGCCGATATAACCAGCACCACCGGTGACTAGGATTTTGTTCATTGCGTTGACACCCTGCGTACCGCATCAATCCAGCCGGCATACAATTCAGTGCGCTTATCTACCGACATCGTCGGCGAAAAGCGGTGATCTCTATGCCAAAGTTCGCTAATGTCGTCTAGCGACTTAAATACCCCCACGTACAGGCCCGCTAAAAATGCCGCCCCTAAGGCCGTGGTCTCAGTTACCACCGGCCGGTCTACCGGTACGCCAATGATGTCTGCTAACGACTGAGCCACCCAATTGTTAACCACCATGCCGCCATCAATGCGTAATGTGGTCACCGGCGCTGCGCCGTCGCGGGTCATGGCTTCCATCAGGTCGCGCGTTTGAAAGCACACTGACTGCAAACCGGCGGTGACAATTTCACCAATACCCGTGTCGCGGGTTAGGCCAAAAATAGCGCCGCGAGCTTGTGGGTCCCAATACGGCGCGCCCAACCCAGTAAAGGCCGGCACCATATACACGCCACGGGCATCACCAGTGGCTTCCGCAATGGCTTGGGTTTCTGCTGCCGAGCCAATCAGCTTTAAACCGTCGCGCAGCCACTGAATGGTGGCACCGGCCACAAAAATAGAGCCTTCAACGGCATAGGTGGGTTTGCCCTTTAAACGATAGGCCACGGTAGAAAGCAAACGGTTACTGGACTGCACCACAGCATCACCGGTGTTAAGCATCAAAAAACAACCGGTGCCATAGGTGCTTTTGACCATGCCCGGCGCAAAACAAGCCTGCCCCACCATAGCCGCTTGCTGGTCACCCGCCACACCACGAATGGGCACGGCCGCACCTAAAAAGTCGGGCGCGGCCTGGCCAAAATCATCACTGGAATCTTTAACCTGCGGCAGCACCGAGCGTGGAATATCAAACAACGCCAACAGCTCGTCATCCCAATCTTGCGTGTGGATATTAAACAACAAGGTGCGCGAAGCGTTGGTGGCGTCGGTGGCATGGACACGGCCATGAGTTAGCTTCCACAACAACCAACTGTCGATGGTGCCAAAGGCCAGCTCACCTTTATCGGCACGCTCACGGGCGCCGCTCACGTTATCCAACAACCACGCCAGTTTGGTCGCAGAAAAGTACGGGTCTAATAACAAGCCGGTTTTGGCTTGCACCATGGCTTCATGACCATCGGCTTTTAATTGAGCACAAGTGGCTGTAGTGCGACGGTCTTGCCAAACAATCGCTTTATGCACCGGCATGCCGTTGCTGCGGTCCCACAACACGGTGGTTTCACGCTGGTTGGTAATGCCAATGGCAGAGATGTCGCGGGCATGCAGACCCACTTTGCGTAACACGTCGCGGCACACGGTTTCGGTGGCCCACCAAATTTCCATGGCATCGTGTTCAACCCAGCCATCACAGGGAAAATGCTGCGGCAGTTCCACTTGCGCCATCGAGCGTTTAGCACCCGTTTCATCAAATACAATAGCGCGTGTGCTGGTAGTGCCTTGGTCAATGGCGAGCAGATATTGAGTCATAACAAACGATTCTTGTTGTGTGGTGCCGAGAAGTTTACACCTTAGAAAGTAATCGTTGCGATAACCGTATCAACAAATGTCCCGGCTGCCGGCACTGCCTGAGCTAGCACACGGCCATAGACCGTTAAGGTTTGGTTACCACCAGTGCCTGTTCCCACGGCTTCATTCCCCGTGCCTGTACTCCAGGCCTGCGTTCTGGCGGCATCACGGAACAAATCGTAGCCAATATAATTAGAGGTGCCCTCTATACGCATGCGGCGAGTGCCACTGAAGTTGCTGCCATTGCTTAAGCCCACGCTCCAAGGCGCAGCGTTGGTGCAGGCCACATTAATCGAGGTGTTTTGATCTCTGGCAGCGGGTAATGACGACACCACACCAAAGTTTAAGTCCTGAGCAGTAATGCTGCAGTTTGCGGTGACATTAGCAGAAACTGTGAACGTACCAATGGAGGAACCACCAGAAGCAGGACACGCCACATCACCATTGGCAAAACGCACCAAGGTATGAGCAGAGGTAAAAGAGCTGGTATATGCACCCACCGACGCCGTGTTTTGGCCTGGGTTAGTACTGGCATAGATGGTGTCGTTAATGGTGGACGAACCACCTAAAACAATCAGTACCGTGCCTGCGTTAAAAACATATCGCTTTGGACCAGATGCGCCAAACACGCCAACTGATCCCCAAACTTGGCTTCGCGCTGCATCCTTATAAAGGTTATACCCTAAGGGGTCGGTACCTGAGCGCAAAAAGCGTTGGCTGCTGCCATCCCAACCACCGGTGCCCTCACCCAAATAAACGCATACAGTTGCATCATCTGCGAACTCAAGCAAACCACGAGAACAGGTAACCGATACCGGCGCTGAAGCGTTTACTGCGCTTGATCCAAGCACGTCAACGTTGCCAAAATTGATATTGCCAACACTGGCCGAACAAGAAAGTGCCCACGCTAATTGCGGCAATGTGAGTGCGTAAACAGCAAACAACAAACGCGGCATTACTGACATTGAACCTCCACTACCGTCACGCCTTGGTGACTGAGTAATAACTGCGCCGGTAACTGCGCATGACAGTTCGCAAGCTCAGATTGCAGCATCACTCTTTGTCCTGCAGAGGCAACGGGCACTACCACTTGCCCATCATGGCCTACTACACGTGCTTCGTCACCGGGTACCAATAACAGAGAACCCAATGACAACCATTGTCCATCGGTATGGCGCAGCGCGAGTAAAGCATCTCGATGACGCGTTAAATTAAAGTTCACTCGTACACCTGAAGCACGAGCAGGAGTCACATACTGCTGAGCATCACCCACAGAAACATCAAGTGGCAAATCTAACGCTTGAATACTGAGTTTATTGCGCTGGTAGGCGTTTAAGTCGTTCACCAGCAAAAACCCCTTAGTATTCGTACGGCCGACGGATCTATTTTCCAAAGTAATGCCAACATCGGGATAACCCACGTCAACGAGAGCAAAGGCATCATTAATTCGTCGCCCAACGTTTATTGTGCCCGGCATCCATGCCAATGCGCCAACCATACCAGCGCGAGCTATATTTCCAGACTGCCCATTTTCAACTAATACACTGACATCACTGTAGTGATTGCGGTTAAGTAACTCTGCGCGACGAAACTCTCGCTGCCCATCGGCAATATCAACCCGCCAACCCCATCCCAACGTTTGAGGCACATTCGACTGCGCCGAAAAGAGGGTCGAACTACCCTTCGCTGTCACTTCCTGCTGGACGCTCACACTGCGACGGGCTCCTATGAACCAGCTTAAACCCAAACTGATACCCCAATTATTGTCGCCAGATAATGAATGCCAAGCCGATAGACTTAACTGACCTTTATCCACCACAGAGCTTGCGGCGGTTAGGATTAGTGTGCTGAAAACCTCATCTTCAGCAGTTTGCTGACGTAACACACTCGCCGCTAGCGTCTGTCCACCATCAAAGGCCTTACTCATGGCTAATTGCTGACGTGACCGAACAGGTAAACTTTCAGACTCGATAACGCTTATATCTCGAAACTCGTGCGTAGACTCAGTGATTGATCCATTAATCACCCAGTTTTGGCGCAAATAATAGTCAAACCGTGCGTTCAGCTCATGACCCCTGCGACCCTGAAATATGCTATTGGCCAGTGCTAAGCCATAAGAACCATTATTAGCCAGTAGCCCTGCCACACCACTGGATAGCAACATAAATTCTTGCGCAACTTCGGCCTGCCCCTCCAGCGTCAATCGATCATTAAGACCATAACGCAGGGAACCAATCGCTAGCGGATCTTTACTATAACGATCATTTTCTTGTGCAAAACTTTGTCGCGCCACACCCGCCTGAACTGCAAAATCTAATAACCCCGGGCTTAGTAGGAACGGACTCGCAAACACAGACAAATTGCTTATTTGTTCTCGGCCTAGGGCATCACGCACCACCACTTGCACTTGATGTGGCCCTGTCAGCACCGGTAGTTGATTTAAAGTAAATGGTCCTGCTGGTAGCTCCATCTGAGAGCGTCGCACTTGGTCAACAAAGACATCTACAGCAGTTGGCACTGCTGAACTACCGCTCACACTTACTGTTGGAAAGGTAATTAAATCAGGGCGCAAACTAAAATTTCGCTGCCATTGTAGACCACCAAATCGAATTGCTGGTCGCGATAGCAAACCACGTGAAATACCGTCTCCAAGCTGCCAACTGGTTAGTGATACTGGGTCAAGATATTGATAGTTAGTGTCGAGCCTACGTATTAAAGCTTGACCACTATTGCTGGGAATTTGGCTAATAATACTTTGATTGAAGCTACCCCACTGTCCAGCCAAGCGCCCCTCCATAAAGCCGGCAAACTCGGTACTCTTGCCACTCGATAACGAAGGCTTCGCGTGCTGAACAAAAACGTCATAGTTCAATACCACATTTAGTGGCGTTTCATCTGGCAAGCTTGCTGAGCTATTACTCAGCATTACATTTTGATGTTTGAAGTAGTCACTAGGTAATGTCAGCAGTAAGCGTTGTGTCTCCACCTGATAATTGGCGACCACTTGCGGCAAAGCTGACAACTGCACACGGCCATTGTTATCCAGCGCCTCGGGTTGCAACTTCAACCCCATCGTTTGCCAGTCTTCAACCGAAAGGCTTAACTGATTATTGTGCAGCTGAACCGCAACAATTCCACGAACGGCATAGCCATTCAACAAAACCTCTAACCATAAAAACTGATGCTGGTCTGGCGTCAGGGCTGGCGACATCACACCTTTGGTATCGGCTATTGCTAAGGGAAACATCAGACAGCCAAGCCATATAGCAACAATTTGCCAGCCTGCACTTACTCGGTGATATCGGCGGCAGTGCATGACACTGGCTCAGCAGCAATCGAAACAGGCACACTCAACAGTCCTACATCGGTATTCACTTGCCAAAGCAATGAGGTAGACACATTGGCAAGTTGATTAGCAGAAACAGACGTCAATGGTAAACTCGTTACCTGCCCAGCTAGGGCATAGCCTGCTAGGCCAATATGAGCTGCCAGTGTTTTGTTTTGATGATGCAGTTGCCAGTCTGCTAGGCGTGCACGTTTGCTTCCGTTGTTAAACACATGAAGCTGAAAACCACCATTAGCAGCGCAAGCCACTAACTTAGCGGTCACATTTGGCAAACCTCGAACACGCGGCTCAACAAAAACGGGCAAAGAATAACGTGTTAGTACCCTGATACGATCCCGCGAGGCACTAGCAGCATCTGGCAGCTGATCAATCAACAAACGGTAATACTGCTCTTTTTGCACCGCCGGAGTTCGTGCTTGCACTCGCACCAGCTGAGTAGAACTAGGCGCCAAGGTCACTATTGCGGGACTCAAAACAACCTCTTGCGTAGGTTCCAGCAACAAGCCCGCAACCGCATCTTGCTGCCAAGCAAATAAACGAACCTGCACTGTTACCGTTGCTCGCCCTTCATTGCGCAATGTTAAAACAGCCGCAGGCTGCTCACTGGAAAGGGTCAGAAGCAAAGGACTGATACGGAGCTGACTTGCTGACATTACCAGCGGCCAGCCGCAGAGGCTAACCGCCAACATCAGCGTCATTAGCCTATGTCGCAAAAACATCATCATAGCTAAGGCTCAAAATGTCAGTGTCGCAACGATGGTATCGACATACGAGCCCACGGTGACATTGCTTTGACCGCTTGGCACACGACCGTAAACTGTGATGGTTTGACCCGCACCGTTACCAGTCCCATTCACACAGGTAACCTCTACACCAGGCAGCACAGAACAATTATTGTCCCAAACATTTGCTCGACCGGCGTCTGTGTAAAGGCTGTAGTTAACGACACTACCATCTGCACTATTGGTCATTTTGCGAGACCCAGCAGTTGCACCAATACCAAGCCCGTTATTCAAGCCAATACTATAAACCGCACCATTCGTACAATTTGCCGTCAGCGATGTGGTTGCATCAATGTTGGCAGAGATAGAACCACTGTTAACACCAAAATCCAAATCGCTTGCCGTTAGTGAACAAGCTGCCTCAATTTCCAATGTCACTTGAAAACTATCGTCAGTTGTTGCGGCCATAGCAGATGGAGCAGCAGAGGCTATTATTAAAACTGGAAGTAACTTTCGCATAATGTTCATTTTGATCACCTCTGATCATTCATGATCACGCAAGGCTGAAGTAGCAAGGCTGCTACTCATATCCATGCTATGCGAAAAGCTATTGTTGGTTAGTATCAGATTTGTATTGGTTAATTGTTCAAATGACGTATTTGCGTTAACGGTAACTTCACAGTTTGCTGCTGATGCAACAACTTAATCAGCAACACCACCCGCTCATCACCATCCGTGGCGGCAAAAATAGCCTCAAGGCCAGCCAGGGCACCCTCGGTAATTTGTACTTTGTCTCCCGCTTCAAACAAAGCCTGTGGCTGAGTTGGCACTGGTTCTTGTAATGCCGACACGATGTCATCAGGCACACTCAAGGGTGTATCACCAAAGCGCACCACTCGCGCTACACCTCGGGTAGAGCGCAATGGGGCCCAGTTATCAGCAACATCACTCAGGCGCACAAATAAGTAGTGTGGAAACAAGGGCTCCAATACCGTTTCACGCTTACCACGACGCAACACTTCGCGGCTGAGTGTTGGCAAAAACGCTTCAAAAGCTTGGTTTTGCAGGTTCTCTAGTGCACGAAAACACTCGCGTGGTTTGCACTGAATTAAGTACCAATGGCGATCCGTCATGAAAGTTCCTTTGCTAAAAAAGCTTATTCCCCAAAAAATATACCGCTCATCCGTCTGTCTGGAAATCAACTTTGTCCAAGGCTAACCGTTTTTGTTCAATAGCCGCTGCTACTCTCTGCCCAAACACTGCCTAAAGGATTACAAAAACACAACAGAGGCATGCGCTATGAAAAAAACCAATGTATATGCATTAACCGCATTAACAACGGCCATATTACTGTCTGGCTGCAACGAATCACGAAATCGAAGTGTTTTAAATGTGGAACCAGCCCCAGAGCCCATTGATTCTAATATTTTGCTCTCCAGCAACCGCCTTGCTTTTTTAAACGCTGCCGAACCGGCCAACAGCCTAGAGCTGTTAGGTGAAGTGCAGGGGCTGGTGTCTGGTGAGACCTTAGTCAGCATCGATAGGCGCCCGCAAAACGGCTATCTTTATGGCCTTGGTTATAACGCTAGCAATGGCACAGTCACGCTTTATGTTATTCACCCCGAGTCATTACAAGCCACACCAGTAGGCGCCACTTCTGTTGGTGGCTTTGTAGATGGCATGAATCAGCCAGACCGCATTGGTGTTGATGCTAATACACGCTTCGAGATCGACTTTAATCCAGCCGTTGATCGGCTACGCATTATTAGTAGTGCGGGTGAAAACTTCCGCATGAACCCTAACAACGGCATGTTAGTTGATGGCAATTTGGGTGGTACGGATCCAATTGCTGGCTTAAACAAAGATGGTGCTTTTAATGGCGGCTCGATGACTGCCCAAGGCACGGCCTATACCAATAGCGAACCCAATAATGGCGGTGTTACCACGCAATACACCATCGACGAAAACACCGACCAACTCTTTATTCAAAACCCACCCAATGCGGGCGTGTTGTCCATGGGCCAGATGTTATCGCCCATAGTGGAAACCGTGTTAGGCCTTGATATAACACCCGGCATCAACGCCCCTGCAGCAAATCAACCAGTGCCGGCAGGCAGTGCACACTTACTGTTTAAACCCACAGCAAGTGCGGCTGAATCATTAGCTTTGGTTGACCTAACCTCGGGCACCATCACTAACATCACCGCCATTAATGGCGCTGACGGCGCACGCGGACTTGCACTACAAAAACCCGAAGCCGTGCCAGTGATTGGCCTTAGCGCAGATGGCAGCAGCCTGCTGCGTTTTGCTGACAATGCCCCAAATATTGTTACTACCGTGGCCATTGCCGGTGTGGATGTTAATGAAAGCTTAGTGGGTATTGATATACGCCCTGCAACCGGCCAGCTCTTTGCCTTAGGCGTCAACCACAACGCCAACAATGCCAGCTTGTATATTATTGATCCACAAACTGGCACAGCCAGCTTGGCGGTTGCTGGCACCACCGGCGGCATTGCATTTGTTGATGCTGCTGGTGATCCCGTTGATTTACCCGACCCCAGCGTGGCCGGTTATGGCTTTGACTTTAACCCCACCGTGGATCGTATTCGCGCCACAACATCTACCGGCCTTAACTTACGACTAAACCCTACCAATGGCATGGCGGTTGATGGCAACTTTGGCTTGGTCGGCGTAGCAATTCCCGGCACCAACCCCGACGGCCCAATTAACGGTGCCACATCCGGCGCTTCGGCAGCGGCTTATACCAACAGCATCGCCAGCCCCGCTGGTAGCAATGTCACCACCTTGTATGTGTTAGATGAAGAGACCAGTCAGCTCACCATTCAAAGCCCACCCAATCGTGGTGACCAGATCATGGCCATGACACTAACGCTGAACGGTAGTCCACTTATGTTTAGCGCCAGCAATGGTTTTGATATTCAATCGGACGTACGTGTTAACGCCAATAACGCTGCAGTAGCCGCAGGGTCAGGTTATGCCGCGTTAACAGTTGGTAGCACCACCAGCCTGTATCGCATCAACTTAGTGAATGGCAACACTGAAAACCTTGGTGCTATTGGCTCTGGCATGTCAGGCCTACGTGGTTTGGCGGTGGGCCAAACACACGCCAAATAAGCTTCAGCTCAGCATAAAAAAGCCCAGCATTTGCTGGGCTTTTTTATCATTCACTAATACTCAAACCACCCGTACCGAATCCCCACGTCCAATGCCGTAATAGGCAAAACCTAACTTTTTCACCCGCGCCGGTTCAAACAAGTTGCGGCCATCAAAAATCACCGGGGCGCTTAATGTCGCGTTTAACAGTTCAAAGTCTGGTGCTTTAAAGTCACGCCACTCGGTCACAATAATCAACGCATCAGCGCCTTGCAGCGCCGCCTCTTTGGTGCCCATCAAACGCAAGTCGGCACGGTTGCCATAAATCCGTTGGGTTTCGTTCATGGCCTCGGGGTCATAGGCCTGCACGGTGGCACCGGCATCCCACAAATGCTGCATTAACACGCGGCTTGAAGCTTCGCGCATGTCGTCGGTGTTGGGCTTAAATGACAGCCCCCACAGCGCAAAGGTTTTGCCCTTTAAATCGCCTTGGTAATGATGCTGCATTTGCTCGAATAAGCGGCTCTTCTGGCGTTCATTCACAGCCTCTACTGCCTGCAAAATATTGGCCTCATATCCCACTTGCCGGGCGGTGCGCTCCAGCGCTTGCACGTCTTTTGGGAAACAAGAACCACCATAACCACAGCCGGCATAAATAAAGTGGTAACCAATGCGTGGGTCGGAACCAATGCCTTTGCGGACGGCTTCAATGTCGGCACCTAAGCGCTCGGCCAAATTGGCCATTTCATTCATAAAGCTGATTTTGGTGGCCAGCATGCAGTTGGCGGCATATTTGGTTAACTCGGCACTGCGCACGTCCATCACAAT
>CAYYWS010000046.1:10016-12446 GCA_964473955.1 uncultured Paraperlucidibaca sp.
GGAATCACGCCTTTTTCAAGATTGGCAATTTTGGTGGCATCCACATCCACACACACCACGTGGTGACCGGCATCAGCCAAAATAGCGGCCTGCACCAAGCCAACATAACCCGTTCCAAATACGGTGACCTTCATGACTTATTCCTTATTGTTATTCGCCAACAATTAATCCACGCAGCCACTCTGTTTTGGCTAACATCAAGGCTCTATCTGCTCGGCTTTCCACATTTAAACGCACCACGGGTTCAGTGTTCGAGCGGCGTAAATTAAAACGCCACTGGCTAAACTCACGGCTTAGGCCATCCATATCATTTTGGTCAACCAAGGTCTCTTCGCCTGCCGCCACTGCAGCCTCAACAGCCGCCTGCACACGCGCCAACGCCACACCGGCATCGGCTACTTTAAAGTTGATTTCGCCACTGCAAGGGTAAGCGGCCTGCGCCTGCGCCACCAGCGTCGACAACGGTTGATCGTCAGCTAATAAGCGCTCTAGCAACAGCAACCACGGAATCATGCCAGAGTCACAATAAAAGAAGTCACGGAAATAATGATGCGCGGACATTTCACCGCCATAGACCGCTTTTTCTTGACGCAAAGTGCTCTTAATAAAACTGTGCCCACACTTGCTGATCACCGCTTTGCCACCCATGGCTTCAATTAATTCGATGGTGTTCCAGGTCATACGGGTGTCGTACACCACGGTGCCGCCGGGCTCATGATGCAATAGCTGTGCACCCAGCAAGCCGACCAAATAATAACCCTCAATAAACGCACCGGTTTCATCAAAGAAAAAACAGCGATCAAAATCGCCATCCCAAGCAATGCCTAAGTCGGCTTTTTCACGGCGAACTACCGCCGCTGTTTGTTCTTGGCAAGTGGCCAGCATAGGGTTGGGCACACCGTTAGGAAACGTGCCGTCTGGCTCATGAAAAACACGGATAATATCCATGTCTAAACCATCAGCAATGGCATCAAACCACGGGCCGGCACAGCCGTTGCCGGCGTTCACCACCACTTTTAATGGCCTACCCATTATTCGCCGCATACTAATCGCCGAATGCAGTGCGGCGAAATTCACAAACCCACGCACACGTTCTACATAATCATCGGCGGTGTCCCACACACTGTGTAACGCAGGGTTGGGCTGATAATGCGAACCATCACTTAACGGCCCGCCAGCATAATCCGCCAACGAGTCGCGCAATCCCGCCTGTTCGTTTAGCCACTGACGCGTTTCACGTTCAATCTCAACCAGACCATCATCGGCGCTAATGGGGCGCGATTCGGCACGCACCATTTTTAGGCCATTGTCACCGACCGGGTTATGGCTAGCGGTAATCATAATGCCACCACCCATGCCGGCCTGTCCGGCAGCGTGATAGACCATCTCGGTGCCACCAATGCCAATGTCGCGGGTAGCCACGCCTTCACTATTTAAACCAGCCGCCAAAATACGGGCAAAGTCGTCACTGGACTCGCGCACATCACGGCAAATCGCCACCGGCCCCTGCGGCTTAATCACGCGGGCATACGCACGGCCAATGGCAAACACCATGTCGGCATGCAGTTGTGCTGGCACCGGCCCGCGCACATCGTAGGCTTTAAAGGCGGGTAATGGAGATAACGCGGTCATAACAGTTCCTTATTTGTTAACCAGCCAGTTCTCAACTTGTAACGCTGGCACACGTTTAAATTCTTTTTCATTATTAGTCACCACAATCAAACCTTCACTGCGTGCGTGTGCAGCAATATGGAGATCGTTAACACCAATAATTTGACCCAATTTTTCGAGTGACGCCCGAATGGCGCCATAGTGATACGCCGCTTTATCGCTATACGGCAAAACCACTAAGCGGCTGCAAAAGTCTTCAACTAAGTTTAGGTTCTTGACCGGAAATTCACTCTTCTCAACACCGTGCATTAGTTCTGCCAATGTGATTGAAGAGATCGCTAATTGCGAGGCGTGTGCATTAAACACATGCGCTAATTCTCGCGGCCTACGTTTAATGACATGGATCGCGATATTGGTGTCTAGCAAATAGCGCAACATTAAAATGACTCGCGCTCGGCCTGGAGTTGTGAAGCGCGCTCCACCATAAAGTCATCACTGGCACTCATGTCGGCATCAAAAAAACTATCCCAGGCATTATCGATTGGCGTAATGATGCGCTCGTTGCCACGTGCCCGAACCACCACCTGTTTTACGTTATCAGGTAAACGCATATCAGCTGGCAAACGAACGGCCTGAGTTCGATTATTGGTAAATACCGTTGATGTTGACATAGTGAATCCTCCGCCATGTATATAGCATCAGTATATAGCGCCCTATCAAGCGCGTCCACGCCCCACGCCATAATAGATAAACCCCGCCTGCTCCATCATCTCTGGCTCAAACACATTACGGCCATCAATAATTACTGGCTGGCGCATG
>CAYYWS010000047.1:0-12382 GCA_964473955.1 uncultured Paraperlucidibaca sp.
ATGTTATTTAAACCGTCACAGTATCAGCGTTATGTTGGCGAAGAAGTTAATTTGCGCTTGACGGCACCAGTCGCTGGTCGTCGTCGCTGGCGCGGTGTAGTTGAAGCAGTAGATGATGTGCAGGTAACGTTGCAAGTAGAAGGACAAAGTGTCGTTTTACCCTTTATCAGTATTGATAAAGCCAACGTTGTTTCGAAATTTTGATTTTTTATAATGTGATCACACAGGTCGAATTATGAGCAAAGAAATCCTGTTGGTAGTTGACTCGGTTAGCAATGAGAAAGGCGTTTCTCGCGAGATCATTTTCCAAGCGTTGGAGCAAGCTCTGGCGGCGGCAACGAAAAAACGTTTTGACTCTGACGAAGTGAATATTCGCGTCAGTATTGATCGTAAAACTGGCGAATATGAGACGTTTCGCTTTTGGGAAGTCGTTGCTGACGAAGACCATGAAATTCCAGCCATGCAGCTCGCCATTAGTGATGTTGAAGAGCGCGGACTGCAGTTAGGCGATATTGTTGAAGAGCATATCGACAACGAAGTGTTTGGCCGTATTGCGGCACAAACTGCTAAGCAAGTCATCGTGCAAAAAGTGCGTGAAGCTGAGCGTGCTTTGGTAGTTGATGCTTATCGTAATCGTGTTGGTGAAATCCTGTCTGGCACCGTTAAAAAGACAACACGTGACGGTCTGATTGTTGATCTTGGCGGCAATGCTGAGGCCTATTTGGCGCGTGAAGAAATGCTGCCTCGTGAAAATTACCGGATTGGTGATCGCGTACGCGCAGTGCTTTATGACGTGAATAACGAAAGCCGTGGTGCTCAGTTATTGATGTCACGTGCTCGCCCTGAAATGCTGATGGAATTGTTCCGCATTGAAGTGCCAGAAATTGGCGAAGAAATTATTAGTATTCGTTCCGCGGCCCGTGATCCTGGTGTGCGCGCTAAATTAGCGGTTAAGAGCAACGACCATCGCATTGACCCACAAGGTGCCTGCATTGGTATGCGTGGTTCACGTGTGCAAGCCGTTTCAGGCGAGCTGGGTGGCGAGCGTGTAGATATTGTGTTGTGGGATGATAATCCTGCCCAGTTTGTTATTAACGCCCTGCAACCAGCAGAAGTGGCATCGATTGTTATTGATGAAGACACTCAGACCATGGATGTGGCGGTTGAAGAAGACCAGCTTGCAATGGCGATTGGTCGTGGTGGTCAGAACGTTCGTTTGGCTTCTGAACTTACCGGCTGGCGTTTGAACGTTATGACGGTTGCTGACTCTCAAGCTAAACAGCAGGGCGAGTCACAGCAATATATTGATGGATTCGTTCAAGATCTTGATATTGATGAAGATATTGCCAATATTTTGGTGAATGAAGGCTTCACTACGCTAGAAGAAGTAGCCTATGTGCCAGTCGAAGAAATGCTCGATATCGAAGAGTTTGATGAAGAGCTGGTAGAGGCGCTGCGTCAACGCGCAAAAGATGCTTTGTTAACTAAGGCATTGGTGAGCGAAGAGCATGCTACTGAACCAGCAGAAGACCTATTAACCATGGAAGGCATGGATCGCAAGTTGGCGTTTGCATTAGCAGCGCGCGGTGTGGTCACCATGGAAGATCTGGCTGAACAAGCCATTGATGACATTGTTGATATTGACGGCCTAAGCCAAGAACTGGCGGCCGAACTAATTATGAAAGCGCGTGAGCCTTGGTTCAACTGAGCCGGGATTACCACTTTGAAGCGGAGTAGTGCGCCCCATGGCTGATGTTACTGTCAAACAACTGGCCGAAACTGTAGGTCGATCTGTCGAAGTCTTATTGGCTCAAATGAAAGAGGCAGGGCTGTCGCATGCGTCGGCAGATGCCTCTGTAAATGATGCTGAAAAGCAGCAGCTATTAGCACACCTTAAGCGTGCGCATGGCGAGCAAGCAGGTCAGCCTCAGAAAATTACCTTGCAACGCAAAACAGTCACCACGTTAAAAACGGCACAGTCATCAGGTGGCCGTGGCAAAACAGTGAATGTTGAAGTGCGAAAAACACGTACTTACGTTAAGCGTTCATTAATTGAAGAGCAGGAAGAACAAGCGCGTGAAGCAGCTGAAAAGCAGCGTTTAGAGCAAGAAGCGAAACTCCGTCAAGAGCAAGAGGCGCGTTTGGCAGCTGAGGCGGCCGAGCGACAAGCCCTAGAAGATGCACGTATTGCTCAGGCTGAAGAAGAGGCGCGTAAAGCGGCTGAAGAGGCACGTCGCCAGCAAGGCGGAGAGGCTAAAGATAGTGCTCGCAAACTGACTGTACCCAAGGTTGATTTGAAGCGTGCTGAAACACCTGAAGAGCGTGCTCGTCGTGAAGAAGAGCTAGCCCGTGAGCGTGCAGCTGAAGAGCAACGCCGCAAGCAAGAAGAAGCATTACGTAAAGAAGCGGAAGAAAAAGCCCGTTTGAAAACACTTGAGCAAGCTCAGCGTATTGCTGAAGAACTTGCGCATCGTCCAGATACGGGCGTTGTGACACCAAGTGTAGATGCTCCGCTCGCTAAAGGCCTGGTAGGTAAGGCCTACGAAGAGTCATTTGATAGCGAAAACCGCGCCATTAAGCGTGGTACTGCAACGCCATCTCGTGGTGGCAAAAAAGGCCCTAAAAGCCGTGCAGAGCAAGCTTTCCGCCCGGTTACTCGTGCCTTAACAAGCACCTTATCGAAAAAGCATGGATTTGAGCGCCCAGTGGAAAAGCAAGTTTATGAAGTGACCATTGGTGAAACGATTTTAGTTAGCGACTTGGCGCAGCAAATGGCCAAGAAAACGCGTGAAGTCGTTCGTGTGCTGATGAAAATGGGTGAAATTGTGACTGCTGATCAACGTATTGATCAGGCAACAGCAGCCCTTGTTGTTGAGGAAATGGGTCATACCAGCAAGTTTGTCAGTGAGACAGCGGTTGAAGACTCATTGCGTGAAACGATTGTGGACGGTGAAGCTAAGAATCGTGCGCCAGTAGTGACGATCATGGGTCATGTTGACCATGGTAAGACTTCGTTACTTGATTATATTCGCCGAGCCAAAGTGGCTACTGGTGAAGCGGGTGGCATTACTCAGCATATCGGTGCTTATCATGTCGAAACGCCACGTGGCATGATCACTTTTATGGATACTCCGGGTCACGCTGCATTTACAGCAATGCGTGCTCGCGGTGCTAAAGCAACCGACATCGTTATTTTGGTTGTTGCTGCTGATGATGGTGTGATGCCACAAACCGAAGAAGCGATTAATCACGCGCGTGCCTCTGGTGTGCCGTTGATTGTCGCCATCAACAAAATGGACAAAGAGTCAGCCGATGTTGACCGCGTACTAAGTGAGCTGTCTGCAAAACAAGTTGTGGCTGAAGATTGGGGTGGAGATACGCAGGTTGTTAAAGTTTCTG
Source organism: uncultured Paraperlucidibaca sp. (assembly GCA_964473955.1). Lineage (GTDB taxonomy): Bacteria > Pseudomonadota > Gammaproteobacteria > Pseudomonadales > Moraxellaceae > Perlucidibaca. The sequence continues at coordinate 3,400 of CAYYWS010000047.1, forward strand.
CTCACACCGGTCAAGGCATTGATGAGTTACTTGAAGCCATCTTGATTCAGGCCGAGCTGTTGGAGCTGACAGCGGTTGAAGAGGGCCCTGCTCAAGGTGTAGTGATTGAGTCGCGTATTGAAAAAGGACGCGGTGCTGTTGCGACCTTGTTGGTTCAGCGCGGCACACTGAAAAAAGGCGACTTGGTTCTGGCGGGCACATTCTACGGTCGTGCACGTGCATTGAATGATGAAAATGGTAAGCCGATTAAACAAATTGGTCCGTCCATGCCAGTTGAGATTTTAGGTTTGCCAGAAGCACCAATGGCGGGTGATGAGTTCTTGGTTGTTGCTGATGAGCGTAAGGCTCGTGAAGTGGCTGAGTTCCGTCAAACACGTGATCGCCAGTTGTTGATTGATAAGCAAGAAAGCAGCCGCTTGGAAAATCTATTTGCCAATATGGGCAAAAAAGAAGCGGCCACGGTTAACCTGATCCTACGCACCGATGTTCGTGGTTCATTAGAGGCACTGTCGGCAGCACTTAATGATCTTGGCAACGATGAAGTTCGCGTGAAAATTGTGTCCTCTGGCGTCGGTGCTATCAGTCTGTCTGATGTGACCTTGGCAGAGTCGACCGGTTCGGTTGTACTGGGCTTTAACGTTCGTGCCGATAACTCAGCGCGTGCTAAGTGCCAAGAAGATGGTATCGATTTACGCTACTACAGCATCATTTATGAACTGATTGATGATGTGCGTGATGCGATGTCGGGTCTGTTGTCGCCAGAACGTCGTGAAAATATTGTGGGTATTGCTGAAGTTCGCGAAGTGTTCCACTCCTCGAAGTTTGGTTCAGCCGCTGGTTGTATGGTGCTGGAAGGTAGCTTATTCCGTAACAAGCCTATTCGTGTTCTGCGCGAAGATGTGGTGGTGTTCCAAGGTGAGTTGGAATCACTGCGTCGCTTTAAGGATGACGTTGCTGAAGTGCGTAATGGCATGGAGTGTGGTCTAGCAGTTAAGGGCTACAAAGACATTCAGGCCGGCGATAAAATTGAAGTTTACGAAGTTCAAGTGATTAAGCGCAGCCTGTAAGGGCTGCTTGGGAGTAGGGCGTGAGTCAACGAACACAGCGATTAGCCGATCAAATTCAGCGCGATGTCTCTGAATTGATTAAGCAGCGTTTGCGTGACCCACGCTTAGGTATGGTCACTGTGTCTGCTGTTAAGGTTAGTCCAGACATGAGTTATGCTGACATTTATGTGACCATTCTTGGCCGCACCTTTGATGAACCAGCCGAGCCAGGTGTGGCCATTCTTAATGCCGCCGCGGGTGTTTTACGTGGCGAGCTGGGGCGTGGCCTGCGCACGCGCATCGTGCCGCACTTGCGCTTTCATCATGATCGCTTAACCAGTCAAGGTAACCGCATGGCGTCGCTAATTAGCGAAGCTGTGCGCAGCGATGAACAGAAGTCATAAGTAGGGCCGCCGTTGAGTAAACCACGCCGCCCTAAACGCCCCATTGATGGCATTTTGTTATTCGACAAGCCAGCGGGTATTACCTCCAATCAAGCATTGCAATGGGTTAAGCACCGCTATCAAGCCGAAAAGGCTGGCCATACCGGGAGTCTTGATCCATTAGCGACTGGTCTATTGCCTATTTGTTTAGGCGAAGCCACCAAGTTTTCACACTATTTATTAGAGGCCGATAAGGTCTATGCTACCCGTTTGCGGTTAGGGCAGCAAACCACGACAGCCGATGCTGATGGTGAGGTTGTGCGTGAGCGAGAAGTGCCGGCACTGACGCAAGCTGACTTTGAGCAAGTTCTGACACGCTTTCGTGGCGACATCATGCAAGTTCCTTCAATGTATTCTGCCCTGAAGTTTGAAGGCAAGCCTTTGTATGAGTACGCTCGTGCCGGCATTGAAATTGAACGTCCGGCGCGTCCAGTGACTATTTTTCGTTTGGAAATAACGGCATTTGCGCCGCCATTTGTTGATTTAGAGGTCAGCTGCTCCAAAGGTACCTATATTCGTAACCTTGTTGAGGATATTGGTGAAGCTATTGGCTGCGGTGCGCACGTGACGGTGTTGCGTCGTCTAGCGGCTGGACCCTTTAGTTTGGAGGACGCCTATACTCGTGAGCAGGTGCAGTCTGCCGAGAATAGTGCAGGTTTTGATCAGCTTGACGCCATGTTGCTAGTGAGTTGGGCGGGATTATCTGATTGGCCACGGGTGGAGTTATCGGGCACTTCAGCGTATTATTTACGCCACGGAAATCCGGTACAAGCTGGAACGCTGCCGTTAGATCACCCAGTGCTGATTTTTGAGCGCGCTGAGGCGGCGTCAGAAACTATTTTTTTAGGTGTTGGTGAAGCAGATGATGATGGTCTGTTGGCGCCACGCCGATTGCTACGTACGACGCATTAGTAGCGAAAACAAACAGGCCCGTTAGGGCATGTTGACGCTGACTGCAGAGAGGCGCGGTCTGTCGTTATTTTTTATGGCTTCTCACTTTGGAGAATTATCATGGCCCTAACGGCTCAAGATAAAGCGGCTGTTGTCGCACAATATGCACGTGCTGCCGGTGATACCGGTTCCCCTGAAGTACAGGTCGCCCTGTTGACTGTCACGATCAATGATCTGCAGCCACACTTCAAGGAGCACAAGCATGATCACCATTCGCGTCGCGGTTTGATTCGCATGGTAAACCAGCGTCGTAAGTTGCTGGACTATCTGAAACGTAAAGACCACGGTCGTTACAGCGCACTGATCCAGTCTTTGGGTCTGCGTCGCTAAGGTAGGTAGACAAGGAGCGGCATGCCGCTCCTTGTCTACCTACCTTAGCGACGCAGACCCAAAGACTGGATCAGTGCGCTGTAACGACCGTGGTCTTTACGTTTCAGATAGTCCAGCAACTTACGACGCTGGTTTACCATGCGAATCAAACCGCGACGCGAATGGTGATCATGCTTGTGCTCCTTGAAGTGTGGCTGCAGATCATTGATCGTGACAGTCAACAGGGCGACCTGTACTTCAGGGGAACCGGTATCACCGGCAGCACGTGCATATTGTGCGACAACAGCCGCTTTATCTTGAGCCGTTAGGGCCATGATAATTCTCCAAAGTGAGAAGCCATAAAAAATAACGACAGACCGCGCCTCTCTGCAGTCAGCGTCAACATGCCCTAACGGGCCTGTTTGTTTTCGCTACTAATGCGTCGTACGTAGCAATCGGCGTGGCGCCAACAGACCATCATCATCTGCTTCACCAACACCTAAAAAAATAGTTTCTGACGCCGCCTCAGCGCGCTCAAAAATCAGCACTGGGTGATCTAACGGCAGCGTTCCAGCTTGTACCGGATTTCCGTGGCGTAAATAATACGCTGAAGTGCCCGATAACTCCACCCGTGGCCAATCAGATAATCCCGCCCAACTCACTAGCAACATGGCGTCAAGCTGATCAAAACCTGCACTATTCTCGGCAGACTGCACCTGCTCACGAGTATAGGCGTCCTCCAAACTAAAGGGTCCAGCCGCTAGACGACGCAACACCGTCACGTGCGCACCGCAGCCAATAGCTTCACCAATATCCTCAACAAGGTTACGAATATAGGTACCTTTGGAGCAGCTGACCTCTAAATCAACAAATGGCGGCGCAAATGCCGTTATTTCCAAACGAAAAATAGTCACTGGACGCGCCGGACGTTCAATTTCAATGCCGGCACGAGCGTACTCATACAAAGGCTTGCCTTCAAACTTCAGGGCAGAATACATTGAAGGAACTTGCATGATGTCGCCACGAAAGCGTGTCAGAACTTGCTCAAAGTCAGCTTGCGTCAGTGCCGGCACTTCTCGCTCACGCACAACCTCACCATCAGCATCGGCTGTCGTGGTTTGCTGCCCTAACCGCAAACGGGTAGCATAGACCTTATCGGCCTCTAATAAATAGTGTGAAAACTTGGTGGCTTCGCCTAAACAAATAGGCAATAGACCAGTCGCTAATGGATCAAGACTCCCGGTATGGCCAGCCTTTTCGGCTTGATAGCGGTGCTTAACCCATTGCAATGCTTGATTGGAGGTAATACCCGCTGGCTTGTCGAATAACAAAATGCCATCAATGGGGCGTTTAGGGCGGCGTGGTTTACTCAACGGCGGCCCTACTTATGACTTCTGTTCATCGCTGCGCACAGCTTCGCTAATTAGCGACGCCATGCGGTTACCTTGACTGGTTAAGCGATCATGATGAAAGCGCAAGTGCGGCACGATGCGCGTGCGCAGGCCACGCCCCAGCTCGCCACGTAAAACACCCGCGGCGGCATTAAGAATGGCCACACCTGGCTCGGCTGGTTCATCAAAGGTGCGGCCAAGAATGGTCACATAAATGTCAGCATAACTCATGTCTGGACTAACCTTAACAGCAGACACAGTGACCATACCTAAGCGTGGGTCACGCAAACGCTGCTTAATCAATTCAGAGACATCGCGCTGAATTTGATCGGCTAATCGCTGTGTTCGTTGACTCACGCCCTACTCCCAAGCAGCCCTTACAGGCTGCGCTTAATCACTTGAACTTCGTAAACTTCAATTTTATCGCCGGCCTGAATGTCTTTGTAGCCCTTAACTGCTAGACCACACTCCATGCCATTACGCACTTCAGCAACGTCATCCTTAAAGCGACGCAGTGATTCCAACTCACCTTGGAACACCACCACATCTTCGCGCAGAACACGAATAGGCTTGTTACGGAATAAGCTACCTTCCAGCACCATACAACCAGCGGCTGAACCAAACTTCGAGGAGTGGAACACTTCGCGAACTTCAGCAATACCCACAATATTTTCACGACGTTCTGGCGACAACAGACCCGACATCGCATCACGCACATCATCAATCAGTTCATAAATGATGCTGTAGTAGCGTAAATCGATACCATCTTCTTGGCACTTAGCACGCGCTGAGTTATCGGCACGAACGTTAAAGCCCAGTACAACCGAACCGGTCGACTCTGCCAAGGTCACATCAGACAGACTGATAGCACCGACGCCAGAGGACACAATTTTCACGCGAACTTCATCGTTGCCAAGATCATTAAGTGCTGCCGACAGTGCCTCTAATGAACCACGAACATCGGTGCGTAGGATCAGGTTAACCGTGGCCGCTTCTTTTTTGCCCATATTGGCAAATAGATTTTCCAAGCGGCTGCTTTCTTGCTTATCAATCAACAACTGGCGATCACGTGTTTGACGGAACTCAGCCACTTCACGAGCCTTACGCTCATCAGCAACAACCAAGAACTCATCACCCGCCATTGGTGCTTCTGGCAAACCTAAAATCTCAACTGGCATGGACGGACCAATTTGTTTAATCGGCTTACCATTTTCATCATTCAATGCACGTGCACGACCGTAGAATGTGCCCGCCAGAACCAAGTCGCCTTTTTTCAGTGTGCCGCGCTGAACCAACAAGGTCGCAACAGCACCGCGTCCTTTTTCAATACGCGACTCAATCACTACACCTTGAGCAGGGCCCTCTTCAACCGCTGTCAGCTCCAACAGCTCGGCCTGAATCAAGATGGCTTCAAGTAACTCATCAATGCCTTGACCGGTGTGAGCAGAAACTTTAACAACCTGCGTATCTCCACCCCAATCTTCAGCCACAACTTGTTTTGCAGACAGCTCACTTAGTACGCGGTCAACATCGGCTGACTCTTTGTCCATTTTGTTGATGGCGACAATCAACGGCACACCAGAGGCACGCGCGTGATTAATCGCTTCTTCGGTTTGTGGCATCACACCATCATCAGCAGCAACAACCAAAATAACGATGTCGGTTGCTTTAGCACCGCGAGCACGCATTGCTGTAAATGCAGCGTGACCCGGAGTATCCATAAAAGTGATCATGCCACGTGGCGTTTCGACATGATAAGCACCGATATGCTGAGTAATGCCACCCGCTTCACCAGTAGCCACTTTGGCTCGGCGAATATAATCAAGTAACGAAGTCTTACCATGGTCAACATGACCCATGATCGTCACTACTGGCGCACGATTCTTAGCTTCACCGTCCACAATCGTTTCACGCAATGAGTCTTCAACCGCTGTCTCACTGACAAACTTGCTGGTATGACCCATTTCCTCAACAACAAGGGCTGCTGTTGCCTGATCAATACGTTGATCAGCAGTCACAATTTCACCCATTTTCATCAGCACACGAACGACTTCACGCGTTTTCTTGGCCATTTGCTGCGCCAAGTCGCTAACTAAAATCGTTTCACCAATGGTCACTTCATAAACTTGCTTTTCCACTGGGCGCTCAAATCCATGCTTTTTCGATAAGGTGCTTGTTAAGGCACGAGTAACCGGGCGGAAAGCTTGCTCTGCACGGCTTTTAGGGCCTTTTTTGCCACCACGAGATGGCGTTGCAGTACCACGCTTAATGGCGCGGTTTTCGCTATCAAATGACTCTTCGTAGGCCTTACCTACCAGGCCTTTAGCGAGCGGAGCATCTACACTTGGTGTCACAACGCCCGTATCTGGACGATGCGCAAGTTCTTCAGCAATACGCTGAGCTTGCTCAAGTGTTTTCAAACGGGCTTTTTCTTCCGCTTCTTTACGTAATGCTTCTTCTTGCTTGCGGCGTTGCTCTTCAGCTGCACGCTCACGGGCTAGCTCTTCTTCACGACGAGCACGCTCTTCAGGTGTTTCAGCACGCTTCAAATCAACCTTGGGTACAGTCAGTTTGCGAGCACTATCTTTAGCCTCTCCGCCTTGCTGGCGACGTGCCTCTTCAGCCGCTTTACGCGCCTCTTCTTCAGCCTGAGCAATACGTGCATCTTCTAGGGCTTGTCGCTCGGCCGCCTCAGCTGCCAAACGCGCCTCTTGCTCTTGACGGAGTTTCGCTTCTTGCTCTAAACGCTGCTTTTCAGCTGCTTCACGCGCTTGTTCTTCCTGCTCTTCAATTAATGAACGCTTAACGTAAGTACGTGTTTTTCGCACTTCAACATTCACTGTTTTGCCACGGCCACCTGATGACTGTGCCGTTTTTAACGTGGTGACTGTTTTGCGTTGCAAGGTAATTTTCTGAGGCTGACCTGCTTGCTCGCCATGCGCACGCTTAAGGTGTGCTAATAGCTGCTGCTTTTCAGCATCATTTACAGAGGCATCTGCCGACGCATGCGACAGCCCTGCCTCTTTCATTTGAGCCAATAAGACTTCGACAGATCGACCTACAGTTTCGGCCAGTTGTTTGACAGTAACATCAGCCATGGGGCGCACTACTCCGCTTCAAAGTGGTAATCCCGGCTCAGTTGAACCAAGGCTCACGCGCTTTCATAATTAGTTCGGCCGCCAGTTCTTGGCTTAGGCCGTCAATATCAACAATGTCATCAATGGCTTGTTCAGCCAGATCTTCCATGGTGACCACACCGCGCGCTGCTAATGCAAACGCCAACTTGCGATCCATGCCTTCCATGGTTAATAGGTCTTCTGCTGGTTCAGTAGCATGCTCTTCGCTCACCAATGCCTTAGTTAACAAAGCATCTTTTGCGCGTTGACGCAGCGCCTCTACCAGCTCTTCATCAAACTCTTCGATATCGAGCATTTCTTCGACTGGCACATAGGCTACTTCTTCTAGCGTAGTGAAGCCTTCATTCACCAAAATATTGGCAATATCTTCATCAATATCAAGATCTTGAACGAATCCATCAATATATTGCTGTGACTCGCCCTGCTGTTTAGCTTGAGAGTCAGCAACCGTCATAACGTTCAAACGCCAGCCGGTAAGTTCAGAAGCCAAACGAACGTTCTGACCACCACGACCAATCGCCATTGCAAGCTGGTCTTCTTCAACCGCCACATCCATGGTCTGAGTGTCTTCATCAATAACAATCGATGCCACTTCTGCTGGTTGCAGGGCGTTAATAACAAACTGGGCAGGATTATCATCCCACAACACAATATCTACACGCTCGCCACCCAGCTCGCCTGAAACGGCTTGCACACGTGAACCACGCATACCAATGCAGGCACCTTGTGGGTCAATGCGATGGTCGTTGCTCTTAACCGCTAATTTAGCGCGCACACCAGGATCACGGGCCGCGGAACGAATACTAATAATTTCTTCGCCAATTTCTGGCACTTCAATGCGGAACAATTCCATCAGCATTTCAGGGCGAGCACGTGACATCAATAACTGAGCACCACGGCTTTCGTTATTCACGTCATAAAGCACTGCGCGTACGCGATCACCAATCCGGTAATTTTCACGAGGCAGCATTTCTTCACGCGCCAAATAGGCCTCAGCATTGCCGCCAAGATCAACAATCAGACCGTCACGTGTTGTCTTTTTAACGGTGCCAGACAGGATTTCACCAACACGATTACGATAAGCATCAACTACCAAAGCACGCTCAGCTTCACGCACTTTTTGCACGATGACTTGCTTAGCAGTTTGTGCCGCAATACGGCCAAACACTTCGTTGTCGATATGCTCTTCAACAATATCGCCTAACTGCAGTCCGCGCTCTTCAACATCACTAATGGCGAGCTGCATGGCTGGAATTTCATGGTCTTCGTCAGCAACGACTTCCCAAAAGCGAAACGTCTCATATTCGCCAGTTTTACGATCAATACTGACGCGAATATTCACTTCGTCAGAGTCAAAACGTTTTTTCGTTGCCGCCGCCAGAGCTTGCTCCAACGCTTGGAAAATGATCTCGCGAGAAACGCCTTTCTCATTGCTAACCGAGTCAACTACCAACAGGATTTCTTTGCTCATAATTCGACCTGTGTGATCACATTATAAAAAATCAAAATTTCGAAACAACGTTGGCTTTATCAATACTGATAAAGGGTAAAACGACACTTTGTCCTTCTACTTGCAACGTTACCTGCACATCATCTACTGCTTCAACTACACCGCGCCAGCGACGACGACCAGCGACTGGTGCCGTCAAGCGCAAATTAACTTCTTCGCCAACATAACGCTGATACTGTGACGGTTTAAATAACAT
>CAYYWS010000048.1:0-12199 GCA_964473955.1 uncultured Paraperlucidibaca sp.
GTTATTGTTTTGTGTGATGGGTTGAAAATAGAGGTGTTTGATAGAGAGGAAGACTTAGAGAACCCTGTTATAGCCTTCAAAATAAGGAATATTTTAGAAAACTTTGACTCTTTAAGAAAGATACTAGAGCCAATGCAGATTTGGTTTTTTTATAAAAGAAGAGTTCTGAGAGCTATAGATAAAGCCTTCGAGTCAGAGTTCAATCAACAAAGAGTAAATGAGTTTTTAGGTATTGTCGAAAATAGGTTTAGAGAGAAGCGTGGCCAGATCCTTAAAAATTTTCAGTCTGCCGACTTTACGGAGAAAGATCCAGCTTCTGAAGTTTCAAAAGCAAGCATTGATGATATTGTTGATGGATATTTTTTCTTTTCACAACCCGTACCGACAATGCACGCGATGAACAAAGTGTTGATTGATTATTGCGTTCAAAAAAGATCTTTTGATGTAATATACAAAATATTCCCCGACCACTATAGAGATGCGAATGATGCCTATTACTCAAATGCTCTTTATTTTTTGATACAGCTAGAAAGAGAAACAAATACTTTAAACTGGTCACCTTCATGGTTGGTAATTGATGGAAATAAAACCGTAGAATCCGCCATAAAAGGCTTGATTAAGCACGCTTTGACTTACTTCAGTGATGATGAGCCTAGAAGAATCATATTGCTAGCATCAGCTGCATTTAGACGGTTATTCAAAATATTATCAATAGTTACACCTCAAATAAATCAAAGCAGTGAAATTAAACACTTATTAACAAGGTTTAATGAGTCAGAGTTTTCATGGGGGCAGATATTATCATCTCCAAAAAGAAATATGATCATTGATCTTGATAAGATGAGTCTTATAGCCACAGATAAATTTGTTAAAGATTTTACTGTGGATAGACATAAATTCAATTCAGCCCTAGCAAAGCAACAGCTGTCACATATCTGGCGCCTGGAAAAGATGATGCTTGAAAAAACACCTGATTATCATCAGCTGCTTAAAGAGAAAGACCTAGGAGAGCTTCATCCAACTGAAGTATCATCTGTTGTTTATGACAATTTAGGTCATAACTGTTTATGTGTTCTTAAAATGAGTCCAAAGTGGAAAAAATATATTTTAGAAAATCACCTAGAGGAAATTTTGACTCTCTCGGAAATTGGTTCTTGGGCTGCCAGAGAAATCGTTGAAAATGAAAATCTCTCAGACCAAAAGCTATCAACCAGTGTCAAACTGTCTGAGCGGTTCTTTATTGGTAATGATGAATTGCATGATTCTTTAAAGAGGCTATATGGATACCAATAACCAGTAAAATGAAACGTAACAAGGAAATCCAGGTGACGCCTAAAGCGCACCTGATTTAGGCGTTAGAGTACAACAAGGAATATCTGCGTGAATCAACAAATAATAATTGAACCCGTAATTTTCATGCTGCTGCTAACCGGCGCTGTATGGGCATACATGTACGCTCGGCGACTTCCATATATCTTAACGAACAAAATTGATCCACAAAGCATTGCTACGCCAGAGTTACTTAACGCAAAACTTCCTGCAAACATTAATAACCCAGCCAACAATCTTAAAAATCTTTTCGAGCTTCCTGTTGTTTTTTACGTCATCTGCGTGCTCCTCTTGCTATCACAGAAAGTTGATGAGGTATTTTTATATTCCGCATGGGCTTATGTTGGACTGCGCACAGCCCACAGCCTAATTCACTGCACAATAAATGTTGTAAACTTCAGATTTACAGCCTACTTGCTATCTAGCTTAGTGTTGTGGTTCATGCTCGTTAGGTTCGCGTTAGTTGCACTCTAACAAGCGGTTCAAATCGTTCGCTTCGCTCTCTGGGACGGGCAGAGCCCGCCCCTTAACCTAACGTTATATAAGAGCATCTGCAGTTCGTGCATACCTGCTTGAGCCCAGCTCACTAGGCACGGCAATCGGATGCTTTTGCCTCGCTTCGGCATTTGTCATATTTCATGAAAGCGCTTATTTCCTTTACTTTGTTATGGATTGATGGGGCAGCTAAAACTGCTAGCTTGGACCTTATGCGCAGAGGTAACCATGATCACAGTTGCTCGTTTTTCATTGGCCATTGAGGCGCATATTGCGCGTGCAAAGCTCGAATCGGAGGGCATTCCTGCCTTTGTTGCTGACGAGCATACCGTCACGGCGCAATGGCTGTATTCGAATGCAATCGGTGGGGTTAGGTTGCAAGTGCCAGACTCATGCGCTGAGGAAGCTAAGGAAATACTAGCCATTGATTACAGTGAGTCTTTGATTGCGGAGCAGGGCAATGATGAGCTGTTATGTCCAAACTGCGGCAGTAACGCCGTAAGGCCTGTCACAAAAGGCTTTAAGATGGCCTTTATTGTTTTCCTTTTCCTGTATTTTCCTTTGTGGCCGTATAAGCGAAAAATAGAATGCTTAGACTGCAAAACGCTGAGCGATTACAAGCCATAGCCTATAACGTCTAACACACAGGTATTGCTTAAGCACCGCATTCACGGCACTCAAGCAAATTCTTGCCTTATTCTTCTGGTGTTAAATCTGGCATCTCAGGCGCTTCAATAATGGTCGTTGAGCTAGTGTTACCAAAGCCTCCGTTGTAATAAAGGAATGCGCCGCCTGCGATCAGGAGGCCAATTAGTATTAGCGCGACAATCGCCACGCTGTTGCTGTTGCCGTCATTGCTCATGATGATTAACTCTCTTTGTTATGGATATGCCGCGTGCCTAGCTATTGGGCGGCAGTTGAAGCAGCCTCGATAGCTTCGAGCGCGTACTTCTACTAATCTCATTGCAGCATGGTTGGAATAACCGTGTCTGTTCGGTGGCGCACGAAGTGGTTATGTTTATATCCATCTTAAGTTTTTAGCGGATAGGTAAATTATGAAAAACGATTTGGTCAAAATGGGTTTTATTGCAGCCGCCATGATGAATATTGGCGGGGTGCTGATTTTCTCACGCGGATTTACCAACTCAGCCATTAACGAGTTTGATCCAGTTGTGATGTCTAACTTTGGTTTGTTGATGATTATCGTGTGGGGTTTGGCTTACTTAAGTGCGGCTTCAATAACTTCTGGCATTAAGTGGCTGGCAGGTGCATTTGCGATCGAAAAGCTGGTGTATGTGGTGGTTTGGTTGCTGTGGATAAATGACAACAGCCTTGCGGTTGTTTATGAAAAAGATCTTTTTGCTGGGGTGTTTTACAGCATCTATGGGCTGAATGATTTTGTGTTTATGCTGTTTTTTGCGTGGGTGTTTTTAACGCAAGACAAGTTATCGAAGTCGGCAATATAAAAGGCATTCTGATGAACATTAATTACTTCTCCAAGGCACCAATATGAAATTATCAGAACAAATCACTATTTTAAAAAATGCTTTTGGTCGTGGTGTATTTCCACACCAAATGGCATGGTTTCTGGATGTGCCCGGGCGCGGTGTAATTATGTCGGCACAAACGGTGGCCGAGCGCTTGCCGGTTAAGCCAGATGCGCAGGTGCTCGAAATTGGGCCTGGTTCGGGTTACTACAGCGCGGCGGTTGCGAAGCGTATTCCGCAGGGCTTGTTAACTCTGTTGGATATTCAACAAGAAATGTTGGAGAAAAGTGCCGCTAAGCTGAACGCAGCTGGCATTAGCAATTTTGTTACGCAACAGTCGGATGGCAAGGCGCTGCCGTTTGCAGATGACAGCTTCGATGCCATGTTTATGGTGACGGTGTTTGGTGAGATTGAGGCGCAGGCTGCTTTCCTGAGCGAGGCGGCGCGGGTGCTGAAGCCAGGCGGTGTGTTATCGATTACCGAGCATCACCCAGACCCAGACTTCGAAACAGCAGAGCAGGTAGCTGCGATGTTGCAACAGCATGGCTTTGTACCGCTGCAGAAGTTAGGTTGGCGCTGGGCCTATACATTAAATGCAAGCAAGGTTGGGTAAAAGCTAATGACGTATCCGCAATACAAAAATGATTTGCAGCGTATACACGAATCGGAAGTGTATGGCATTGCGCTATTCGACACCGCGGCACAGCTCACCCGAAATAAAGAACGAAAACAAAAGTGGCTGGCGTTAAAGGCGCTAGAACAGCTCACACTGGATCGTTATTTGGCCTATATGCAGGAAACTGGCCAGACTGTAGCAGAGCCCAAAGGTTGGGCTTTAAAGGGTCGCGCGGAAGGGGCTGCGCTGGGGCTGATGCCGTGGCGCTTGGCAATGAAACTTTTAAAAGATGGCACCGTGCCGTTTCAGGAAAAGTTTTTGCGTTTGAAGCAACATGCTAACGAAGCCGATCAGCAGTTTTTTGCCTATGTCTATGCGCATGAAAAAGCGATAGAGGCGTTCGCAAAAAGTGAGCTTTCTAAGAGCACGGATAGCCTGAAGGCGGTGAGGGCGTTGTTGGGCTGAGTAGGAGTTTCAGCAGCTGTTAGCTACAAAATTGATTTAGATCAACTTTTTTAAAAAGCGTATCGAACAAAATGCAGGTCGCCCAATAGGAGATCTGCAAATGAAACGCTCGACAATACTGACCGCCTTATCCGCATTAAGCATCGCAACTATGCCAGCTTTGGCAAGTGCAGAGGATTGGCTGGTTAAAGTAGGTGCCCATCAGGTAACGCCCAACAGTAATAACGGTTCGTTGGCGGGGGGTGCTCTCAAAACGGATGTTGACTCAGATATTCAGCCGACAATTACAGTTGAATACTTTATTAATAAAAATGTAGGTGTGGAGCTTTTAGCGTCAACACCGTTTAAACATGATTTTAGTTTAAATGGCACAGCAGCAGGCAGTACCAAGCACTTGCCACCTACATTGAGTTTGCAATATCACTTTAATCCGGAAAATCAGCTATCGCCTTTTTTTGGCGTCGGGATTAATTACACGACCTTCTTTCAGGAAAAGACCACTGGGCCATTAGCTGGTACCAAGGTTCATTTTAAAGATTCCGTTGGTCTAGCCATTCATGCCGGTGTGAATTATGCGCTGTCGCCCAAGTGGGTTGCGAGTATTGATGCTCGTTGGATAAATATTGAGTCTAAGGCCTCAGTAAATGGTGTCAGTGTTGGTAATGTGCGAATTGACCCATGGGTAGTGGGTGCTGCAGTGGGTTACCGTTTTTAAATAGGTCAATTTGAGGCGGCCCCTAAAAAATATTTACGTTGTTGAGAGCCTAGTGCTCACTATGATGCTAAGCCTTTTGCTAGAGTGAGATCCTATTTAAAGCTTGCATGGCAATAGGGCTTACCGGAGCATCTCAATGGCGTTGAACATTATATTTCTGCTTCTCGGTATAGCGTTGCTAACCGTTGGCGGTGAGGCATTAATTCGTGGTTCGTTGGCAGCGGCGAAGCGCCTTGGTGTATCGCCACTGCTAAGCGGTCTGGTCATCGTAGGCTTCGGAACATCCTCTCCAGAATTAGTCGTGTCAGTAAATGCTGCCATTGAAGGGCAGCCTGATATTGCGATTGGCAACGTTGTGGGCAGCAATATCGGTAATATTTTGCTGATCCTCGGCATGTGCGCATTGATTACACCGTTAGCGGTTAAACCACTGGCGTTGCGTCGTGACGCTGTCACGGTGGTTGGCGCAAGCATATTGTTCCTAGTGCTTGTTGGAGGAAGTGCACTAGGGCGTGTGGATGCCGCCATATTCCTAGGTGCTTTGGCTGCTTACCTGGTATGGGCTTACTGGAGTGAGAAATACCATGCTGCGCCTTCGGGAGTGATGCACCAAGCCGAAGCAGAAGAGGTTTCTGCTGTTCCAAAGTCGGCTTTGTGGACGGCTGCCGCAGTGATTTTTGGCCTAGTACTTTTAATTGCCGGATCACAGGTTCTTCTGATTGGAGCCATTGGTATTGCATCGCATTTTGGTGTGCCAGAGGCTGTCATTGGCTTGACGCTGGTAGCTGTGGGCACTTCGCTTCCCGAGCTTTCAATATCAGTGATTGCTGCTATTCGGCGTCACGCTGATGTGGCTGTTGGCAACATACTCGGCAGTAATATCTTTAACCTGCTTGGAATTCTTGGCATATCAGCGCTCCTTCAACCACTTCCTGTTCACCAACGAATCCTAGATTTTGATCAATGGGTCATGCTGGGCACCTCGCTGCTTTTGCTATTGTTTTTATACACCGGGCGGCGTCTGAGTCGTACGGAGGGCGGGGTACTTTTGGCCGGCTACGGTGTCTATGTCTGGTTGAGCTTTACAGTATTCGGTGGCTGAAATGTAGGAGTAGCCATGTATTCAGGTAGTTGTTTATGCGGTGGCGTTGCGTTCGAAATTGAGGGTGAGCTTGAGCCCATACAAATGTGTCATTGCTCGCAGTGTCGAAAGGCGCAAGGCACGGCATTTGTCACCAATACTCCAGTTTCTGCTACCGCACTTCGGTTTGTTAAGGGCAGTGAGCTACTGAGCTCGTTTGAGTCTTCACCTGGTAAGCAGCGAGTGTTTTGTAAGATTTGTGGATCGCCCATTTACAGCAAGCATGTGAATGTACCCGGTGTATTTAGAATCAGAGCGGGTTTGATTGACGGTGACCTCAACACATCGCCGGCTTTTCACATTTACTATGATTCCAAGGCCAATTGGTTTGAAGCCAATGATGACCTGCCTAAGTTTGCTGGCGCTCGAGTAGAGCCTGCCACTAAAGTCTGATGCGAAAAAAGCACTTAGTGCCGAACTAAGCAATATTTTCCAGTAAGCTCATAACAACGTTGCCCCAATAATAAAAAGCTTAAGGAAAACTGCGAATGCTGATTTTTTTGCTGTGTATTGGGGTTCTGTTGCTGGGTTATAAGCTTTATAGCCCCTTCGTTGAAAAGCAGGCCGGCATTGACCCCTCCATCGCAACGCCCGCTCAGCGCCTAAATGATGGTGTGGACTATGTGCCGCTGCACCCATTAAAAGCCTTTCTGATTCAGTTTATTAATGTCGCGGGTGTAGGGCCTATCTTCGGGCCAATTCTGGGCGCGTTGTATGGCCCAGTTGCCTTGGTGTGGATTGTGATTGGCAATGTACTGGGTGGTGCAGTGCATGATTATTTTTCGGGCGTGATGAGCCTGAAGGAAGATGGCAAAAGCTTACCGGAGATTGCTAAGCGTTATTACAACGTGGTGTTTAAAGGGGTGATGTTGGTGTTCACCTCGATGCTGCTGTTCTTTGTGGGTGTTGTTTTTATTATGAGCCCGGCGGGGCTGCTGAGTAATTTGTCGGCGTTTGAAGGCACGGTTTTCGGCAATAACCTGTTCTGGGTGCTGGTCATTCTGGGTTATTACTTCGTAGCAACGTTAATTCCCATCGACAAGATTGTGGCCAGGTTTTACCCGATTTTTGGCGGCATGATGATTGTAATGACGCTGCTGATTGCGGTGGTGCTGATGATTGATGCGCCTCATTTACCATCAGTGGGCGGGGTGTTTGACTATGTCTCTGGTCATCATGAGCATGGCTTTTTAGAGCCCAATCCAGATGGTTTGCCGGTGTGGCCACTGTTGTTCTTAACCATCACCTGTGGTGCTATCAGCGGGTTTCACTCCACCCAATCGCCGATTGTGGCGCGTTGTGTTACCAACGAAAAATATGCTCGGCCTATTTTTTATGGCGCCATGGTTTGCGAAGGTATTGTGGCCTGTGTCTGGGCAACTGCGGGTATGGCAACGTTTCCCGGTGGTTATCCTGAGCTAAAAGTGATGCTTGACCAAGGCGGCCCTGGCTTTGTGGTTAACCATATTGCAACCAGTTATCTGGGGGTTTTGGGTGGCTTAATGACGGTGATTGCGGTGGCGATATTCCCGATTTCGTCTGGCGATACGGCGTTTCGTTCGCTGCGCTTAACCATGATGGATGCGTTCAAGGTTCCGCAGAGCACGAAGAACCGTTTGTTGTTGGCGCTGCCGTTATTAAGCGTGGCCTACTTCATGACATTGCTCGATTTCTCGCTGATCTGGCGCTACTTTGCGTTTTCTAACATGTTGCTGTCGACCAGTGTGTTGTGGCTTGCCACCAAGTATTTGTTGCAGCGCGGCAGCTTTCATTGGATCGCCAGTATTCCGGCGGTGATCGGTACCAGTATTTGTGCGGCATATATTTTGACGGACAAAATCGGGTTTAACTTATCCAGTGAATACAGCCAATTCATTGGGGCGATTGTTGCGGTGGCTAGCTTGGTGTTTCTGTTTCGTGCTCATGTTAAATATCGGACTAAGCCGCAGCCAATTTAAGCGGCTTAATCCAATCGACCTCGTGGTTTACATAAACAGTGCAATCAGGATGATTAGAGGAATCGGAATTCCAAGAAAGAACAGTAAGATTGAGCGCATAACAACCTCCTAATTAATGAGTGGGTGTGCTTGCAGCATCACGTTGACGTCCGCCAAATACGGCCATCAGGCTTGCTGTAAATGCGCCCATCAGTAGTGCCACAAACATCCAAAGTGCCATATAAGCTGACGCCTCACGCGCTTCATCGGTGGCCTCTTTTAGTGTGACTTGCAGCTCATCGAAGCCTTCTAACACACGCTGCTCGGCTTGATGCTGGCTCAGGTCGCTGCGCTGAACGATGAGTTGGCTAACATAGCGTTTGTCTTCTTGTGGCAAGGTGCCAGTACGTAATGCTCGGGTAAATATCCGTGTTACTTCAGCAACGGGGATTACGGCGGTTTCACCTACTGTTTCGCGAGTTTGTGCTGATGAAAATTTGCTGCGAAACATCGAATCGATCGCGTATTCGAGTGAGCTGCTAGCTTCGTCAGTATTGGTTGCGCTAGCACCAAGCGCTGCCGAGGCACCAGCCGCACCGGCACGAACGCCGCCATTAATAATGGCACCGACCACCGAAGTCAGCAGTGCAGCAACCAACAGCGATGCCACTGCCCAGGTTAAAAAGCCGTGCGCTGTATCGCGGAAGTAAACTTCGTCGCTGTGCACAGCAGTCCATTTGGTGCGCAGCCGTCCAGCTAGATAACCCCCCATGCCAGACGCAGCAAGTTGAGTGAAGCTTAGCCAGGCGATTGCTGCAAAACCAAAAGAGGCGGCACTAATGCCTTCTGAAGCCCAAGGTGACACGGCGGTAAGGCCTAGCCCGGTGCCAAGGAATAGCAATAATAACGACAATGCAGCAGCACCAGCTGCTCCGGCAAAAATCGCTGCCCAAGATACGGCACTTTGCCTATTCGACGGCTCTTCGATTGTGGTGACCAGACCCGGTGGGTTTGGATCTATGTATAGATCTGTCATGGTGTTCTCCAACTCTGTAATTAAAAACCCAATTAACTCGCTCTAAGCACTGCTTCAGGAAGAGGCAACACTATCGGCAAGCCCAGCGACTCGACCCACAACTCACGCATAAAACCCTTGGTGTGATAGAGGTGACGGTCTTCTTCTTGCTCTACCAGTCTGAATGCGATTTTGAGCGCATTGGTTTCTTGGCCTTTACCGTGCTCTGTTAAGTGTCCGATCAGCTCCCAGCTTTGATGATCCTTAGCTTCTGCCAGCACTACGCACTCTCCAGCCACAAGCTGTGCGGCCTCGGCAGTACCATTTGCTTTTGCCATTTGCATTGCGGTAACTAGTGAAGCTCCAACATGCGCTACTGCATCGCGACCAGGGCTTTTAGTGTCTGGATTTAGCCCCATCTCTTTGAATACCGTCAGCAGTACGCGCTCGTGAGTACGTGTTTGCTCTAGGTATTCGTCCCATTCGTTCTTTAGGTTCTTGTTCAGTGCACATATCAGTGCGGCTTCATAAATTTTGATGCCACCACGCTCTGTTTCTAGTGCCTGAAACAGCAGCTCTTGTAGTTGTTTTTTGATGTACGGTTTCTTGCTAGTTGCCATTTTTCTTCTCCGAGGATGAGCTTTACGCTTGAGTGGCGCTGACACCGAGTATCACCACACGGCTGATCGTTTTCTGTACGCCAGCGTACGTAGAGGAAAAGTCGTCGCGACGCAGAGGCCGATATGCTTTGATATCAACATCAACTTAATGGATACAAACTGATGCCTGACCCTCGCAAACCATCAAAGTCATTGCCGCGTTTTTTGATGTTGTTAATGGCGCTGCTGATTGCATTGACTGTGTTGGTTTTTATAACGGGAGCCATGCGTGACCCAACGCGCAGTTTGCATGGGGTATTGGGTTCTATGGTGTGGGCCACATTGGCACCGCACTTGCTGTTGTTAAGCCTGTTTGCCTGTGCTCTTGGTGTTATCGGATTTCAGCGCGGGCGCGGGGCTTTGGCCAAAATGACACTCATTTTGTCTGTTGTCGCCACGCTGGGATCGGCCTATATCACTACTCGCATTACGAGCTTGGTATATGCTGCCGGCGGGGTGGTGAACCCTGTCGCTGCGCTGTTGTTATCGTCGATGCAAGCCGATGGGCCGGATCAATCCATTGTTTTTCATAGCGTTGACGATCAGCCTTTAAGCGTCGCTATTTACCAGCCGAAGCCAACGAGCTTGCAAGCACCGGTGATGGTTTACATCCATGGCGGTGGCTTTATGGCAGGCTCAAATATTGAGACAGATGCAGATTTACGATGGTTTGCAGCGCAAGGCTGGTTAGTTTTTAGTATTGATTACCGGTTATTTACACCAGACTCGCCAACATGGAATAAAGCGCCGCAAGATGTGGCCTGCGGCTTGGCTTGGGTGGGCGCGAATGCGGCAGCATATGGTGGAGACTCTAATCGATTAGCGTTGCTTGGTGATTCTGCCGGTGGCAATTTGGCGTTAAATCTTGCGTATATTGCGGCTCAAGGTAATAACCAGTCGGCGTGTGGTGTGGTTCCCGTGCCAGCAGCCGTGGTGGTGCAATATCCTGCTGTTGATCCGCTCGCTATTTATGAGCAGGGTTATCCCTTTCCCGGCTTCGAGCCTAAGATGTTGGTTTCTGGCTATATTGGCGGGGCTCCTCAGGAGTTGCCAGATCGGGTTCGTGCGGTGAGCTCGGTTACTTACCTATCGGATAAAGCCCCAGCCACGCTTATTTTGGCGCCAGAAAAAGACAGCATTGTGCCGTTTAGTTCCGTGCATCGTTTTGCAGAGCAGGCGCGTTTGGCGGATGTGGATGTTGAGCTTGTAGTGATGCCATTTTCAAATCATGTCTACAACCAAATGGCGTCTGGCTCGATGGGTAACCAAGCACGACTGACCATCACCAAACGTTACCTTTTAGAGCAAGGGCTTTGGCCGAAGCTTTTGCAACATCCGTGATATCGCCTTCCAAAGCTGTTATTAGTGGTGTTAACCCATACCGCTTTGGAGCCACGATGAACGACACTGACGATCAAACTCAAGCTCCGCATTATTCGCCGAAAGGCTTCTCTGACCGCTTTGCTTATGCCCTTGTGCGCTTTATGCGCTTCTTTGCAGATGTGTTTTTTGCAGGGCGTTATGGCCACCGAGCGGTGGTGCTGGAAACCGTTGCAGCGGTGCCGGGCATGGTTGGTGGGGCTGTGCAGCATCTGCACTCACTACGGAAAATGAAGGACGATGACGGCTGGATTCACATCTTGTTGGAAGAGGCGGAAAACGAACGTATGCACTTGCTGACGTTTATTGAAGTCGCTAAGCCCAGTTGGTTTGAGCGCTTGCTCATCATCATTGCTCAAGGTGTTTTTTATAACGCTTTTTTCCTGCTTTATTTGCTGTCTAGCAAAACCGCTCACCGCGTGGTTGGTTATCTGGAAGAAGAGGCGGTGTATAGCTACACCGAATATTTGGAGGGCGTGGATAACGGCACCTATGTAAATATTCCGGCACCGCAAATTGCGATCGATTACTGGAAGCTTCCGGCAGATGCCAGATTAAGAGAAGTTATTGTTGCCGTCAGAGCGGATGAGGCCAAGCACCGTAATGTAAACCACGGCTTCGCGAATCATCTTGAGTCTTGAGTGACATCGTTAAACTTTTTGTCATCCAGACCATGCACTGACATTCCACTAAACGAGGGCCACAGGCGCCAGTCTTTTTCTAGTGCATCAATGGCTTGGTTTAGTCGTACTTTATTGCCAGCAAAAGTAAAAAGCGAGGCGGGCACGTTGAACTCAAAGGCATACGAAAACGCTTTGCCTTTGAGCTTGGTTTGAGGTCGGTCAAACAATAAAAATACTTGCTGGTCTCCAACAGAGACTAACCAAAGCTCGCCTGTGTCGGCATGGCTTCGGTATCGACGTTGATGTTCATCTTTCAAAAAGCCAAGCTCTAGTGCAA
>CAYYWS010000049.1:0-3965 GCA_964473955.1 uncultured Paraperlucidibaca sp.
TATCATCCGGATGTTCAGGCATATGCGGTGCTGGAGCAGGGTCAACCGCGCGCTTACTTTTACTTGGATTTGTATGCCCGTGAGCACAAACGTGGTGGCGCTTGGATGGCCGATGCGCGTGTTCGACGTCGTATCGAAGGTGACCAGCTGCAGTTACCGATTGCCTTTTTAACTTGTAACTTTAATCCCCCGCTGGCTGGCAAGCCTGCTCTGCTGACACATGATGAAGTCACCACACTGTTTCATGAGTTTGGCCACGGCCTACATCATATGCTGACAGAAATTGATGTGGCGGCAGTGTCTGGTATTAACGGTGTAGCCTGGGATGCCGTGGAATTGCCGAGCCAGTTTATGGAGAACTGGTGTTGGACCGCGGAAGGTTTGGCATTGATTTCCAGTCATGTGGATAACCAAGCACCACTGCCAACAAACTTGTTAGATAAATTGCTGGCGGCGCGTAATTTTCAGTCCGGGCTAATGACCTTACGCCAAATTGAATTCGCCCTGTTCGACTTAGAAATTCATCGTCAGCAAGACGTCGACTTTACGAAAGTGTTGTCTATTCTGGACTCGGTGCGCGAAGTAACCAGCGTCATGCCGCCGCCTGCATGGAATCGCTTTGCTTGTAGTTTCAGTCATATTTTTGCCGGCGGTTATGCGGCCGGTTATTACAGCTATAAATGGGCGGAAGTTTTGTCTGCTGATGCGTTCTCGGCCTTTGAGCAAGAAGGCATTTTTAATGCTAGTACCGGCCAACGTTTCCGTCAGGCGATATTGGCTCGTGGCGGCTCGAAACCTGCTGGTGAATTGTTCCGTGACTTTATGGGTCGTGATCCACAGCCTGATGCATTGTTACGCCACTCTGGGTTAGCGGCATGACGATTCGGCGCTTATTTATTGCTGGTGCACAATGCCCAGCTTGTCAGTTAGAGGACAAGCTGCAGTTATGTCGTGAAGATGAACGCGAGTGGATTGAGTGTGTGCGCTGTGGTTATCAGGATGTGCGCCCAACTGAAGTGACGATGAAAGAGCCGGACGCGCCAGATGACACCGGTGTTGTGAAGTTCAAACCTTAATTAGCCTAACAAGCGTCGGCGTAGCAGCAGCAGAAACAACGCCAGCATGGCACTGAGCACCACCAAGGGTGCAATCGGTAGATGCTGGCTTACGCCGATGGTCACACCACTGCCGACCGCAAGCATGCCAATCAGGCTGGCACGAATGGCCATGTCGGCTGGGCTGCGTGAGATATATCGCGCAGCAGCGGCAGGTACGACAAGCAAGGCGCTAATTAATAAAACGCCCATGACTTTTGCCCCAGCAGCCACTACTCCGGCGAGTAATAACAGCAATAAAGTTCGCAGTGTGCGGGTTGGCCATCCGTCCACACGTGCAGTGTCTTCGTTAATGGCCATGGCGACCATGCCAGCCCAGGTACGCCACAACAACAGCAAAATCAGTCCCAAACCAATCGACATGGCGACCAGTTGCTCAACACTGACGCTTAATAGGTTGCCAAATAAATAGTCTTCTAAGGCATGGCCATGACCATCATCACTATGGGCAGCGGTTAGTACCAAGGCCATGCTTAAACCGGCATAAGCAGTGATCGCTAACCAAGTATCTGCACCATGCTCTGGTTGATCTAGCAGTTTGCTAAGCAATAAGGCCACCAATAAACAAACGGCCATAACCGCTCCGCCCATTGGCAAATCAGTCATTAACGCCAGCGCCACACCCAGTAATGATGCATGGGCCAGACTGTCACCGAAATAAGCCATACGGCGCCATAACAAGAGCGATCCCAGCGGGCCGGCGGCAGCGGCAATCATCAAGCCACCTAGTAATGGCCATAACCAATCAGCCATGTTTGCAGTCCTCGTCGCAGCTGGCAGGATCGCCATGTAGTGTGTGGTGATGGTCGTGATGGTGCGTATAAATTGCTAAGTCGCTCGCTGCTGTTGGACCAAATAAGCGCAAATACTCAGGATGTTGGCTTACTAACTCAGGGTGACCAGAGCAGCACACATGTTGATTTAAGCAGAGTACCAAGTCGGTAGCTGCCATAACCACATGCAAGTCATGTGACACCATGAGCACGGCGCAACCATGACGATCCCGAAGTGTTTTGATAATGCCGTAGAGCTCTGCTTGGCCACTCACATCAACACCTTGCACTGGCTCATCAAGTACCAAAATATCGGGCTGTTTTAGCAGGGCGCGGGCTAGCAGTACACGCTGCATTTCGCCGCCAGAAAGCTGCTGAACAGGCTGTACTAATAAATGCTCAACACCCACCTCTGCTAGTGCATTTAGCATGGCTTTGCGGCTGAAATGATGTTGTCGTCCCAACCCCAAAAGCCAGGCTGGAGATGTGGTTTTGGGTGTTGCTAGCTGCATAAAATCTGCCACTGTTAGTGGCAAGTACGGATTGATATTGATTTGCTGTGGCATATAACCAATGCGCACTGAGGGGGCACGCCATACCCTACCCTCTGCAGGCAGCGATAAGCCTAACGCGAGCTTTAATAGACAGGACTTGCCTGCTCCGTTGGGGCCAATCACGGTGAGAATTTCACCGCGATGTAAGCTGAGATCGATATTATTTAAGACCAGACGATTTCCAGCAGACCAGCTTACTTTGTTTAACTTGAGGAGTAGTTCGGTACTATTCATGGGAGTGCTAGTCATGGCAGTGCTGGCAGGTTCCACTCAGCTCCAATGTGCCAGAGCTAACAACAAAGTTAGCAGCTTCGACGGCATTGTTAATGGCTTTTTCAAGCGCCGGACTGTTGACGATTTCTTCGGCATTGCCGCAGCGCTGACATATTAAAAAATAACCGCTATGTGAGTGTTCAGGCGCAGTACAGCCAGTAAATGCATTAAGTGACGCAATTCGATGAATAAGATGCTGCTCTAATAAAAAGTCTAAAGCCCGATAGACAGTGGGTGGGGCGGGCTTATGTCCTTCTTGAGATAACTTATCCAATAAGTCATAGGCTCCAAGTGGTTTATGGCTTGCCCAAATCAGTTCAAGCACACGACGACGCGTAGGCGTCAGTCTGACACCGGCATCTGCGCAAGTTTTTTCTGCTTTAGCGAGCGCGGTTCGAATGCAATGACCGTGGTCGTGGCCTACACTTGGCTTCATGGATGATTCCAAAATCGACTTATGTGACAGTATAACATGCTCTTGTGCAGACTTTTGTGGATGTGAAAATGACAACGCCTTCCCCCTTGGTGCTCGTTGATGGCTCCTCGTATCTTTACCGCGCATATCATGCGCTGCCGCCATTAACCACGGCGACTGGACAGCCAACAGGTGCGATCAAAGGTGTGGCTAATATGTTGCGCAGCTTGCTGCGTCAGGTAAAACCAAGCCATGTAGCGGTGGTATTTGATGCCCCGGGCAAAACCTTTCGGGATGATATCTTTCCTGAGTACAAAGCTCATCGCCCACCCATGCCAGATGACATGAGGGCACAAATTCAGCCTTTACATGAATTGGTGCGAGCATTAGGAATGCCGTTGTTATGTGTGCCGGATGTTGAGGCTGATGATGTTATCGGCACGCTGGCGCGAACAGCTGCTAACCAAGGTCAGTCCGTGCTGGTATCGACAGGCGATAAAGACCTAGCGCAATTAGTTGATGACCACGTCACGTTAGTGAACACCATGACCAGTGTGGTGCTTGATGAGGCCGGCGTTTTAAATAAATTTGGCGTTAGGCCAGACCAGTTTATTGATTACTTAATGTTGGTGGGTGATAGCTCAGACGGGATTCCCGGTGTGCCCGGTGTGGGGCCAAAAACAGCGGCTAAGTGGCTGGCAGAGTTTGGTAGTTTGCAGCAAATTATTCTGCAGGCAGACAGCATTAAAGGTAAGACAGGCGAAAAGTTTCGCGCGCATATTCCCAACTTTGATATGACACGCCAGTTAGTCACGATTAAGTGTGATGTTGAGCT
>CAYYWS010000049.1:4065-11971 GCA_964473955.1 uncultured Paraperlucidibaca sp.
TTCCCAACTTTGATATGACACGCCAGTTAGTCACGATTAAGTGTGATGTTGAGCTTGAGATTGTGCCGGAGGCATTGTCACTGCAGCCTGCAGATGAGCAGGCATTAAGACGTTTATACAGCGAGCTTGAGTTTCGTAGTTGGCTCAACGAGCTAGATACAGCCGCTGTGAGCAGTCCGTCGTCCAATCATGCGGCAGGATGGTCTGTCGCCGTAAACGTTGTAGCCGCGCCAGAAAAGCCCAATGTTGATACGGCATTATCCACACAAGAGACCAAAACTGAGCTGGTGATGGATCAGGCCTCACTAATGCAGCTGGTGAGTGCATTAGGCAAGGCGCCGCAGTTTGCCATGGACACCGAAACCAATAGTTTGGACTATCACACCGCTCGTTTGGTGGGGCTATCGTTTGCGACTGCGCCAGGCCACGCTTGGTATGTCCCGGTGGCACATGACTATGACGGTGCACCAGAGCAGTTGGGCGTTGATGTGGTTTTAAAGGCTTTAAAACCTTTGTTAGAAGATGCAAACAAGCCCAAGATTTTGCAGCATGCCAAATATGATATGCATGTATTGGCAAATCATGGGGTGCAATTAGCGGGTGTGAGTTTTGACACCATGTTGGCTTCTTATGTATTGGATGCCACGGCGACACGTCATAATCTGGGCGACTTAATCAGCCATTACTTGGGGCGTGAATCGATAAGTTTTGAGGCGATTGCTGGCAAAGGCGTAAAGCAGGTCACCTTTAATAAAGTCGCACTGGAGCAGGCCGCACCCTATGCCGCTGAAGATGCTGATATGACACTGCGTTTGGCGCGGTTTTTCAGTGAGCAGTTAGCTAAAACACCGATCTTGCAGAGCCTGTTAAGTGAGCTTGAGTTGCCAGTTCAGCGGGTGCTGCAAGCCATGGAGCGTCACGGCACCTTGATCGATCCAGCCAAACTCAAGCTACAGTCGCTGGCATTGTCATCACGTTTGTTGTGGTTAGAAAAACAGGCTTATGAGCTGGCCGGCGAAGAGTTTAATTTGAATTCGCCGAAACAGTTGGGGCAGATCTTATTCGATAAGTTGGGCATTCCTGCGCCTAAGAAAACGGCGAGTGGCCAATACTCCACCGCAGAAAATGTGTTGGAGCAGCTTGAGCATCCTCTGCCTAAGCTTTTATTGGAACATCGAAGCTTGGCTAAGCTGAAGTCGACCTATACCGATAAACTGCCAGACATGATTCATCCTGATACGGGGCGTGTGCATACCTCCTATCATCAGGCAGTTGCTGCCACTGGTCGGTTATCTTCATCCGATCCTAATTTGCAAAATATTCCGATTCGTAGTGAGGAAGGTCGTCGTATTCGACAGGCTTTTATTGCGCCGCCCGGCCAAGTATTAATGGCGGCTGACTACTCGCAAATTGAGCTACGCATCATGGCGCATTTGTCTCATGACGAAGGCCTGTTGAAAGCATTCCGTGCTGGTGAAGACGTGCACAAAGCGACTGCCGCTGAAGTATTAGGTATTGCATTGGATGACGTAACGAGTGAGCAGCGACGAGCCGCTAAGGCTGTTAACTTCGGCCTGATTTACGGCATGTCGGCCTTTGGTTTGGCTAAACAATTGGGTATTTCGCGCGGTGAAGCGCAAGACTACATTGCACGTTATTTTTCGCGTTATCCCGGTGTGCAGTCATATATGGAGCGCACTCGCCAGCAAGCGCATGAGCAGGGTTATGTCGAGACTTTATTTGGCCGACGACTGATGTTGCGTGACATTCGTGCGGCTAAGCCGATGTTGCGTCAAGCGGCGGAACGCGCAGCCATTAACGCACCGATGCAAGGGACAGCGGCAGACATCATCAAGCGTGCCATGATTCGTGTGCAAAAAGCCTTAGCCGAGCAAAAGCTTAAAGCTGTGATGGTGATGCAAGTACACGATGAGTTGGTGTTAGAGGTGCCGGAGTCTGAGGTTGAAATTGTTAGCGCGCTGCTTAAGCGTGAAATGGCCGCGGCAGCTGAGTTAGCGGTACCGCTTGTGGTAGATGTTGGTATTGGTCAGAACTGGGATGAGGCGCATTAAGCGCCCTCATCCACCTCAGGCTTCGCGCTCTCTTCATAGTTCATGTCTAGCCAAGTGGCTAATTGCATAGCCGCATCTTCAATGCCAGTTCGATTAACAGCAGAAAACAGCTGAATGCTGGCATTGATACCGAGCTTCTTTAAGTCACGACGAACATTTTGCAGAGTGGACATGGCTGGGCCACGAGCTAGTTTGTCGGCCTTGGTCAACAGAATGTGAATCGGTAACGTTCTCTCTTGCGCCCAGCTCAACATGTTGCGGTCGTATGGCATTAATGGATGACGGATATCCATCAACATAATTAGACCGCGCAGGCAGTAACGTTCACGCAGATAGTGACCAAGGTGACGTTGCCAAGCCAGCTTCATTGCCTCAGGTACTTTGGCATAGCCGTAACCGGGTAAATCAACTAAGCGACGGTCGGCATCGAGCTGAAAAAAGTTGATGAGCTGTGTGCGGCCCGGTGTTTTAGACGCGCGTGCGAGCTGTTTTTGACGTGTTAAACAATTGATGGCACTGGACTTGCCAGCATTTGAGCGGCCGGCAAAAGCAACCTCAAAACCAATGTCTGGAGGGCATAGCGCTAACGTTGGCGAGCTAGTTTGAAATGAAATTTGTGCAAGCCTGGCTAAAATTCGTTCAGCTTCCGTCATGGTATACCTAGTTATAAAGACAGATAAATTGTAGGGCTACACCGTATCAGTTCACTGCGTTATACTGCGCGCAGTCGAGTACGCTGTAAGCCGGTGTGGATTGTTCACTTAATCATGTGGAGTGTCTCATGAAAAGCTACATAATGGCTTCCTTGCTGGTAATGGGATTGGCAGTCAATGCACAGGCCAACCCAATTGAGCAGCGTTACAAGCAGTCCTGCGGGGCTTGTCACACAGCAGGTGCATTAGGTGCGCCTAAAACTGGTGATAAAGCTGCGTGGGCACCAATTATGAAAAAGGGCGAGGCGGTATTGCTGTCTCACGTTAAACAAGGATACAAGATGATGCCGGCTAAGGGTCTGTGTAATGATTGCACCGACGCTGAGTTTAAGGCGCTCATCAAGTACATGTCTAAGTAAGTACAACGGAATCATTTTCCATGAAAAAATCGCTTGCCGCTGTCGTATTAGTTCTCTCCGGATCGTTTGCTGCGTTACCAGCTTTTGCCGCTATGCCAAAAGGTGATCCTGCCGCCGGCCAAGCATTGGCTGGAACTTGTGCTGCTTGTCATGGTGCGGATGGCAATAGCCCCTCACCTGCATTTCCTAAAATTGCTGGTCAGCATGCCAAGTACACCTATCAGCAACTGCAAGCATATAAGTCGGGTGCGCGAAATAATGCACTGATGGCTGGTATCGCGGCAGGTTTGAGTGATCAAGATATGGCTAATTTAGCTGCTTATTTTGCACAACAAAAACAAACTGGTGGCGCTGCAAACCCAGAGCTTGCAGCTGAAGGTGAGCGTTTATATCGTGGTGGTGATAGCAGCAAGGGTTTAACTTCTTGTGCTGGTTGCCATGGCCCTGCAGGTAAAGGGAATTCATTTGCTGGTTACCCCCGGATCGCAGGACAGTATGCTGATTACATTCGTGCACAGTTGCGCGCTTATCGTGCTGCCGGTCGCGATGACATGGTTGATGATAAACGTCTAACAGGTGGTATTGGTACCGAGCTTGGCCCAATGCAAATGATCGCTGCTAAGCTGTCAGATAAAGATATTGAAGCATTGTCTTCATACATCCAAGGCTTGCGTTAATCGTTTGCCATGTTGAAAGGCCCGCTTAGGCGGGCTTTTTCATGTCTGTGTAGTCATCCAATGCTGACATTTAGCGTTATATTTCATCGTGAAGTTTGCCGCTTAAGGACGTAAAAGAATGAAAACTAAATTAATTGCAGTACTGATGTTGTTATTACCCGCTTGGGCGTATGCATTCACGCCGGTTGAGGGTCGTGATTATCGTGTGTTAAGTAATCCAGCAGCGGCAACGGACAAAAGCAAAATCGAAGTGCGTGAGTTCTTTTGGTATGGCTGTCCACACTGCTATCACCTAGAGCCACATATTAAAGACTGGCTCAAGACCGCACCTGAACATGTTAATTTTGTGCGTACACCAGCAGCACTGAATCAAGTTTGGGAGGCTAGCGCACGTGGTTATTATGCAGCCGAGCTTTCAGGTGTTTTAGACAAATCGCATGACGCGCTGTTCGATGCAGTACAAGTTCGCAAACAGCGTTTGTTTGACCAAAATAGCTTGGCTAAGTTCTATAGTCAGTTTGGTGTTAAGCAAGAATCGTTTAACAGCCTATACAACTCGTTTGCAGTGAATGCCAAGGTGGCACAGTCACGTAACTTAGCTGTTCGTTACCAATTAACAGGTGTGCCTGCGATGGTAGTTAATGGCAAATATGTGGTGTCAGGAAGCGATGCTCGTACGATGCAAGTTGTGCAAGCTTTAGTTGAAAGAGAAAAGAAAGCACTACGTTGAGATAGCGCCTTTTTCTGGGCGCCAAGCCATGGCGCCCAACATAATTAATCGCAGCTGTTTGGTAGTGCGGTTAATGAGCTCATCACGCGGCTCTTGTTGTTCCAGCGCTAATAAATCTAAGGCCAAATGAATGACGGTGTTAACCACCAAGTCGGCCAGCATATATAGATCTTCATCAGGGTGATTTTGATAAGCTGGCCATTGTTTTAAGTCTTCACTCAATTCATGCACAAACTGGCGAATTTCAGTGTGGATGACATTACGGACAGATGGTGGCCCACCGGCTCGTTCACGCGCTAAAAACTCCATATATAGCGGTTTGTTATCAATAAAAGTCACCATGGCCTGCACCGACTCAGAAACTGCGCCGGTAACTGCTCCGCCGCGGACGCTACGCATCATTTTGCGTAATGTCTGGCAGGCCTCTAGCGCGATCTCTAAACCAAGTGCGTCTAAGTCAGGGAAGTGACGATAAAAACCGGTGGGTACAAGGCCTGCTTCACGAGACACTTCACGCAGGCTTAAGCCTGAAAAGCCGGCACCGTTATGCATCAGCAATAGCGCTGCATCAATCAGAGCTTGTCGTGTTTGCAGCTTTTTTTCTTCACGTAATGCCATGCCACTATCCGCTGGTTTAATCACAAGTTGTGCTTTGTAATGAATGTTAACGTGTGTTCACTGTCTTGTCTTGCTGCGGATTTCGTAGTGAAATGAAAACATTAATTAAGGGATGATGATTATGGCTTTTTTAACGCGTGTTGAAGCACTAAAAGACTTGCTACAAGAGGCGATTGATAAAGGTGCTCATTCGGTTGAACAAATTCACAAGACCATTGCAGCAATGCCTTTATCAGCACTGAAAGACCGTGGTTTGTTATCTGATGATGCGGCTGAAAAGCATGATGAGTCAGTCGGTGCGGTCTATGACGCTATACGTCGAGTAAATAAAGAGGTGGGTGATTTGGCTTCCGGTCTTATTGAGTCGCTGGAAGATCATCAGGCCGCACAAAAAAATATGAGCGAAAAAAAGTCTGACTAAGTCTGAGCCTCCCTAGGCTGTTACAATTAAGCCTCGTTAACCGAATTGGTGAACTACAGTGTCCCGCAAACCCCACGTGCTGATTATTTTGGACGGCTTTGGTCATAGCGAAACGTCTGATTCCAATGCCATTAAAGCTGCTCATATGCCAAATTGGCAGTCTCTTTTAGCTAACCATCCACATGGACTGGTTTCTGGCTCTGGTGAGGATGTTGGCTTGCCCGATGGGCAAATGGGTAACTCTGAAGTTGGCCATATGAATTTAGGTGCGGGTCGTGTGGTGTATCAAGACTTTACGCGAATCAGTAAAGCAATACGTGATGGTGACTTTTATCAGCATCCAGTCTTAACAAAAGCAGTAGACGGCGCTGTCAGCGCCGGCAAAGCAGTTCATATCCTAGGGCTGTTGTCGCCCGGTGGTGTGCACTCACATGAAGACCATATTCGTGCCATGGTGGACTTGGCTGTGCAGCGCGGTGCTTCTGCTGTTTATGTGCATGCTTTTTTGGATGGACGAGACACACCGCCGAAATCTGCACAATCTAGTTTGCAGGCATTAGAGGCTCATTTTAAGGCGCTGGGCTGCGGTCGAGTGGCTAGCATCATTGGCCGTTATTACGCCATGGATCGTGATAATCGTTGGGAGCGTGTTGAGGCCGCTTATCGATTGATGGTTGACGGTGTGGCCGAGCGGACCTGCACCAGTGCCGAGCAAGCGTTGCTTGAATCATATGCCAATGACGTCACTGATGAGTTTGTTAAAGCGTCCTTAGTGGTGCCAGAAGGTGCAGCCCCCGCTTTAATTGGCGCCGGTGATGCGGTTATTTTTATGAATTTTCGCGCTGACCGAGCTCGTGAGATAACCCGCGCCTTTGTAGACGAAAGCTTTAATGGTTTTGAGCGTGGCTCGGCTTTGTCGTTGTCTTCTTTTGTCATGCTCACAGAGTACTCAAAAAACATTTCAGCTGACGTAGCCTATCGCCCAGATTCACTTACAAACTCTTTGGGTGAGTACTTATCGGGCTTGGGTAAAACACAGCTGCGAATTGCTGAGACGGAAAAGTACGCACATGTAACCTTTTTCTTTAGTGGCGGTCGTGAGCAGCCTTATGAAGGTGAAGAACGAATTTTGGTACCTTCACCTAATGTTGCGACCTACGACCTGCAGCCTGAAATGAGTGCAAAAGAGGTTACCGATAAATTGGTTGAAGCGATTGAGTCAGGTCGTTTTGATGCACTGATTTGTAATTATGCGAATGGCGATATGGTGGGTCATACCGGAGTGTTTGACGCCGCAGTAAAAGCCTGCGAAACATTAGATGAGTGCATTGGCCGATTAGCCGCTGCAGTAAAAGCGAGTGGTGGTGAAATGCTTATTACTGCGGATCACGGTAATGTTGAGCAAATGCAAGATCATCAAACTGGCCAAGCGCACACGGCGCATACTTGTGAATTAGTGCCCTTTGTCTACCTAGGGCAACGTCCAAGCGTTCGTATTGCAGAACGTGGTGTGCTATCAGATGTGGCACCGACCTTATTAGATCTAATGGGGCTACCCCAACCGGTAGAAATGACAGGTAAGAGCCTGTTAGTTTCTGCCTGAGCATAGGAATTCTGCATGCGGTATGTGTTAGCGGTTGTTTTGTTTTGTTTTGTGATGCCAGCAACGTCGATGACGGCGTGGGCCAACAGTAGTAATCAGCTGCGCCAGCAGGCACAGTCGACGAAGTCTGACTTGGATTCTCTTGGTCGTGAATTGCGCAGTGCACAACAAAAGCTGACCTTGAGTCAGCGCGAGCGAACAAAACAGCAAAGAACACTCAATGAAGCCGAGCGCCAAATTCAACAAATTAACCGCTCATTGGCCGCCACACGTGAAGATATGCGGAAAAGTCGTGAGCGCATATCTCAGTTAAAGTCAGAGCAAACCAAGCTGCGATCCGCGCGTGAAGAGCAATTAAAACAGCTCAAATCAGACATTAAGCAGTCATACCGAGCGGGTAAGAATGACTACTTCAAGCTTTTGCTAAACCAAGAAAATCCTGCTCTGTTGTCACGTCAATTACGCTATTACAGTTATATCCATAAGGCGCGAAGTGAGCGTATCAGTGAGTTGGATTCTAGCTTGGCAGTACTTGCTGCTCTAGAGCAGGAAGAGGCTGCTCAAACTAGGACTTTGGAAGAACTAACGCAACGTTTGGCGGGCGAAGAAGACCAGTTAAAAGAGGCGCAAGCTAAGCGTGCGCAAGCACTAGCGGTGCTAAATAGCGAAATTCGCACACAAGATAGAACAGTACGCGACCTTCGCCGTAACCA
>CAYYWS010000050.1:0-8370 GCA_964473955.1 uncultured Paraperlucidibaca sp.
CTCATTTATCACAAGCTGCCTTTGCCATGGTCGGTGGCCAATGCCTTGATTTAGCAGCTGAAGGTCAGCACATAGCACGTGCCGAGTTGAAACAAATTCATCGCAACAAAACCGGCGCCTTAATCCGTGCAGCGGCTAGCATGGGTGCACTTGCTGGTAACGCATCCAGTCAGCAACTGCAGGCCATTGATGACTTTGCTGCCGCCTTAGGTTTGGCATTTCAAGTTCATGACGACGTGTTAGACATTACCAGTGACACCCAAACCCTAGGTAAAACTGCTGGTGCCGATATTGCACTAGCAAAAGCCACGTTTCCTGCACTACTGGGCCTAGATGGCGCAAAAGCTTATGCTCAGCAGCTCACCGAACAAGCTCTCGCAGCCTTGGCACCACTGGGTAAATCAGCACAGCCCTTACACGAGCTTGCTGCATTTCTATTATCTCGCGACCACTAAGGCGTATAATTGGCCGACAATGCAGCAGGATTGCCTTTGATGTTCCATGAAATTCCTACACAGCGCCCGCTAACACCTCTGCTTGATCAGGTGCCTACACCAGACAAGCTGCGTGAGTTGCCGGAAGATGCATTGCCTGAACTCGCCAATGAGTTACGCGAGTACCTACTCTGGTGCACTAGCCAGACCGGTGGACACTTCGGGGCTGGGCTTGGCGTTATTGAACTCACCGTTGCCCTGCATTATGTCTACAACACCCCTTATGACCGTGTGGTTTGGGATGTCGGCCACCAAGCCTACCCTCACAAGATTTTGACTGGCCGCAAAGAGGCCATGTTGACCATGCGTCAAAAGGACGGCCTTGCTGCCTTTCCTCGTCGTGAAGAGTCCGAATACGACACTTTTGGTGTTGGTCACTCATCTACTTCCATTTCAGCTGCTCTGGGCATGGCACGTGGTGCTGAGCTCACCGGCAGTCAGCGCAAAGTTGTGGCAGTTATTGGTGATGGCGCCATGACCGCGGGCATGGCATTTGAAGCGCTGAATGATGCTGCACATCAGAAGTCGGATATATTGGTGATTTTGAACGACAACCAAATGTCGATCTCAAAAGCCGTAGGTGGTTTATCGAATTACTTTTCTCATATTTGGGCCAGTAAAAGTTATATCGCGATTCGTGAAGGCGGCAAACGTGTACTGCAGTCCATGCCAGCTGCCATGAACTTTGCTAGGCGCACCGAAGAAAGCATGAAAACGCTGATTACTGACTCACCCGGTGCGTTATTTGAATCCATTGGCTTTAATTATGTTGGCCCCATTGATGGCCATAACCTAGAAGAACTAGTCGAGACCATCAGCAATTTACGTGATGCACCTGGGCCCCAATTACTGCATGTGTTTACCACTAAAGGTAAGGGTTTCGCCCCTGCCGAAGCCGACCCGATTGGTTATCACGCCATCACTAAAATCGCGCCTGCCGCACAACGCAACGATGCGGCAAAGCCTGCCTCGACAGCGCGTAAATATTCCGATGTATTTGGCGATTGGTTATGTGATACCGCCAGCCAAGACCTACGCCTAGTAGCGATCACCCCTGCCATGTGTGAAGGCTCTGGCATGGTTAAGTTTGCCGCTAAATTCCCTGACCGCTACCATGACGTAGCCATTGCCGAGCAACATGCAGTAACGTTTGCGGGTGGTCTTGCCTGCGAAGGTTTAAAGCCTGTTGTTGCTATTTATTCAACATTTCTACAGCGCGGCTACGATCAACTGATTCATGATGTCACACTGCAGAATCTAGATGTCACCTTTGGTATAGACCGTGCCGGCCTTGTTGGTGAAGACGGCCCCACTCATGCCGGCGCTTATGACATTAGCTTTATGCGCTGTCTACCGAACCTCATCATCGCCGCGCCAAGTGACGAGAGTGAGTGTCGTTTATTACTCAATACCGCCTATGCTTATCCGGGCCCTGCCGCTGTGCGCTACCCCCGAGGCACAGGCACAGGCGCCAGCATTGACCAGCCAAGTGCCACTGTTGCTATTGGCAAAGCCATTTGCCGTCGTGAAGGCAGCACGGCCGCTATTCTTAACTTTGGTGCTCGTTTGAGTGCTGCATTACATGCCGCCGACCGCTTAAGCGCCGAGTTTGGCGTCTCAATTGCTGTCTATGATATGCGTTGGGTTAAACCACTGGATGCTGAGTTAATCCTGCAGTTATCGAAACAAGTGAGGCTACTCATTAGCCTTGAAGAGCATGCCATCGCAGGCGGTGCAGGTGCTGCTGTCAGTGAGCTATTAGCTAGTGAGAATGTATTGATTCCTATGCTGCATCTTGGCATTCGCGATGCCTATATTGAGCATGGTAGCCCTGCTGAGATGTTGGCGGACTGCGGACTCGATGACACCGGCATTTATCAGGCTATTTACACACGCCTATCTGCAATTGGTGCCATTATTACTTGACCATTTCGCCAAGTGACGAGATATTCTGTCTATAACGTTTCGTTTTATTATAAGAACAGGATGACTGTCATGCTCCACTCACTTCGAGTTGCCGACTACATGGCTACAAAACTGATCACGCTGACACCTAATACCAGCATTGATCATGCTATTCGCGAGTTGTTGACCAACCGTATCTCAGGCGCACCAGTAATTGATGGCGACGAATTAGTCGGCATGTTTTCAGAGTCTGACTGCTTAGAAGACGCGCTACAGTCTGGCTACCACAATATGTCCTCTGGTTTAGTCAAAGATGTCATGTCGACTCAGGTCGTGTTTGTCAGCCCTGAAGACAGCATTTTGCAAGTTGCCGAAATGTTCATCAAGAAAGGCCGCCACCGCCTACCGGTGAAGGATCATAACGGCAAGCTAGTGGGACAAATTTCGCGTCGTGACGTTATTCGTGCCATGGACGACATCACTCATAGCGCCACCGCCGAGGCCTAATCACTCCGGCAGCATATGCCCCATTTTGTCAGTCTTGGTCTGTAAATAACCCTCATTATGAGGGTTATTGCCCGTAATCAGCGGCACCCGCTCCACCACTTCGATATTGTGCGCAGCTAGTGCTTCTACCTTCAGCGGATTATTCGTCATTAAGCGCACTTTACTCACGCCTAGGTGCTGCAGCATATGCTCACACATACTGTACTCACGTAAGTCTGCCGCAAAGCCTAACTGCTCGTTGGCCTCGACCGTATCAGCACCGGCATCTTGTAAGGCATAAGCACGCACTTTATTAACTAAGCCAATGCCGCGGCCTTCCTGGCGCAAATACAAAATAACACCACGAGATTCTTCAGCCACACGCAGCATGGCAGCTTCTAATTGCGGGCCACAGTCACAGCGCAAACTACCAAAACCATCACCGGTTAAGCACTCTGAGTGCACACGCGCCAGCACTGGCATTCCGTTGCTGACATCACCCATAGTGAGCGCAACATGCTCTTGCAAGGTAGCCGAGTCTTCAAAGGCATGAATGGTGAAGTCGCCAAACTTGGTGGGCAAACGTGAACTGGCAATAAAATCAAAGGACACCGTATCGGCTCCGCACTTCGATTGGGGCGGCGATTGTAGCAATTGCTACGTCATTTAGGTATGGACGAGACATCAACTAGCAATTCCATACCAGCCTGCCTCAGCGGCAGGCAACCAGGGCAGAATAAAGTAGAGCAAGATGGCGGCAAAAATACCGGCAATCACATCATCAATCATGATGCCAAAACCACCATGAACTCGTTTATCTAGCCAAGAAATGGGCCATGGCTTCCAGATATCAAACAAGCGGAACAGCAAAAAGCCAATCAAAACACCTAAGGTACTACGCAAGTCCCAATCCAACATGGGCACCAAGGGGATTAAAGCAATCCACTGGCCTACAAACTCATCCCAGACAATACCACCGTGATCATGCACACCCATCAGACGTGCCGCTTCACCACAGATAGCAATACCGGCAATAGCTGCAATTAACACCCAAGCCAGATAAAAGCCTAGCGGCATGCTAGCAAACACGGCAAACCACAACACCGCAACGGCAGAGCCCACGGTGCCCGGCGCTTTCGGACTACGCCCAGCACCAAAACCAAAAGCCAGCAAATCCAATGCACGCGGTAAACGAGGAATGGGGTCAGACATAATGCCTACTCAAAAATGACGATAACCTAATGGTAACGGATACGGCCACGGCTTGCCCTGCCATATCAGGTCAAGCGTCGGCTGCTGTGATGTTGTTGCTGTTACCTTCCCAATCACCGTGAGTGGTAAGTTGAGCTGCTGGCTTAAGTGATCTAGCGCTGCCAACGCGGAAGCAGGCACGGCAAACAACAGTTCATAATCATCACCCGCGCTTAATGCCTGCTCTAAAACAAAACGTGGGTCACGGCTTAATAACGATTTAGCTGCGGACGACAAAGGCAGTTGATCTAATACAAGCTGTGCACTTAAACCACCGGAGGCGTTGAGCATATGCTGCAAATCTTGCAGCAAGCCATCGGAAACATCCATGCCGGCTTTAGCCATATCAGGCAGTGCCAAGCCTAACGCAACCCGAGGCTGCGGCTGATGCAGCCGCTTTAACACGGCATGTTGCTGATCATCACTCAAGGTCAATGCCAAGGGATGCTGATTGGCCACTGCCAACCCTAGGCCACCATCACCGACATGGCCAGACACAACCAACACGTCACCCACCTGCAATCGATCACGACGCAACACTCTGTCGGCAGGTGCTGAGCCCATCACCGTAATGCCAACCGCTAACGGGCCACGAGTGGTGTCACCACCGACCAAGGCAATATTGTGCTGCTGCGCCAACCTACGCATACCTTCAGCAAAGCCTGCCAGCCACTCACCATCAAACTCAGGCAAGGTTAGCGATAACGTAAATGCCAAGGGCTTGGCAGCCATGGCGGCAAGATCCGATAGATTCACCGCCAAGGCTTTGTGACCAATATCAGAAGCAGCAGCATCGGCAAAAAAATGCCGACCACTCACCAAAGTATCGCTGCTGACCACAAGCTGCTCACCTACAGGCAACGACAACAGAGCAGCGTCGTCACCCACTGACAACGCCACTGCAGGATGTGCTGAGGCTTCCGGCCAGACAAAATAGCGCTGGATCAGCTCGAACTCATCCATGGCTATTATCCAATCTGATTAGGTCTGTTCAAGTTGGCGCAGTGACGCAGAGAGCTTATCTAACACGCCATTGATATAACGATGCGACTCAGAAGCACCAAACACTTTGGCCAGCTCAATGCCTTCGTTAATCACCACACGATAAGGTACATCTAAGCGATGTTTGAGCTCGTAGGCACCAATACGCAAAGTCGCTAACTCAACCGGATCTAGAGTCTGAAACTCACGATCCAAATGCGGTGTTAACAAGGCGTCTAACTCTTCCGTGATTTGTGGAATGCGGTGCAACAGTTCGTGGAAATAATCCAGATCCACTTTATGCATGGCATTTTCGACACGATAACGCGCCTCAATTTCCCATGATGGATTACCTGACATCTGCCATTCATACAGCCCTTGTAGGGCAAATCGACGCGCTTTACGGCGCGCCGAAGGGTTTAATCCATGACTTTGCATGCGAATTAGCCGATTGCCTTCAATACTGAAATCATTTCGATGGCCACCATGGCAGCATCAACGCCTTTGTTGCCCGCTTTTGTGCCTGAGCGTTCGATCGCTTGTTCAATCGAGTCCACTGTCAACACACCAAAGCTAATGGGCAAACCGGTCTCTAACGACACCACGCCCAAGCCTTTGGCACATTCGCCAGCAACATATTCAAAGTGTGGAGTACCACCACGAATCACCGCGCCCAGCGCAATCACTGCATCGTAGTTGCCAGTAGCCACCAGTTTTTTCGCTACCAATGGCAGCTCCCATGCACCAGGCGCACGCACGATGGTGATGTTGCTTTCGCTAACACCGTGACGACGCAAAGTATCAATCGCACCGCTCACCAACGATTCCACAACAAAGCTATTAAAGCGACCAACCAACACGGCGTAACGCGCATCGGCGTTGCTGAAATCGCCTTCTACAGTCTTGATTTGACTCATAATGTACTTCCTCTTACAGATAAAAACGGCGATTAGTCCGTGGTTAAATATTCAACAATTTCCAAGCCAAAGCCAGACAGCGCATTGAACTTCATTGGCGAGCTTAATAGACGCATTTTAGTCACGCCCAACTCACGCAGCATTTGTGAGCCGACACCAATGGTGCGGTACATGCCAGAGCTTTCCGCATGACGGGCACGCGCCGAAAAATAATCATCCAAGTGCACAACCATGTCATTGGCACGATAATCTTGGCCCAGCAAAATCAATACACCGGCTTCAGACTTCGCCACTTCTTTTAAGCTTTTTTGCAAGTTCCAACCTAGTCGGCCATTAAACTGTGCATGAAACAAATCGCGTAAAGGGTTTACACCGTGAACACGCACGGTGGGCACTACATCGCCACCCAGTTGGCCCTTAACCAAGGCAACGTGTACACCTTGATTGCCAGACTCACGGAACACATGCAGCTGAAATTCGCCATATTCGGTAGGCAGAGTACGTGTGGACTCACACACCACGGTTTTTTCGTTCACCATGCGGTAGTGAATCAAATCAGCAATGGTGCCAATTTTTAGCCCATGCTGCTCAGCAAACACTTCCAAGTCTGGGCGACGTGCCATGGTGCCATCATCATTCATGATTTCGCAGATCACGCCAGCAGGCTCTAATCCTGCCAGCGCCGCTAAATCACAGGCAGCCTCCGTGTGGCCAGCGCGGTGCAACACCCCACCTGGCTCGGCCATCAATGGGAAAATATGACCTGGCTGAACAATATCGGCGGCCTTGGCATCACGACTAGCCGCAACCTGAACGGTGCGCGCGCGATCAGCTGCCGAAATACCGGTAGTTACACCCGTAGCTGCCTCAATTGAGACGGTAAACTTAGTGCCATAACCGGAGCCATTGGCCTGCACCATGAGCGGCAGACCCAGTTGCTTGCATCGGTCACGCGTCATCGGCATACAAATAAGGCCACGACCAAACTTGGCCATGAAGTTGATGTCATCAGGGCGGCAATGACTAGCAGCCATGACGATGTCGCCCTCATTTTCACGGTCTTCGTCGTCCATGAGGACAACCATCTTGCCTAAGCGAATATCTTCAATCAGCTCTTCGACGCGGTTTAACTTCATAATCACAATACTCGGGGTCGATTAGCGACCATCAATAGGTTCTAGACAACGCTGTCGTAAACGCCTTACTTCATTGCCCAGCGCATTATTAGCCATGCGCCGCGCTGGTGCCTCCCAGTTACGCTCAGGGATTGTGAGCACATCGGTCACACCAAAACGGGTATCACTGCCATAAGCAAAGGCATCATACAGGCAACGACATAATTGATTGCGATTGCCGGCAGCCACCGTGGCATCGGTCATGCACACTTGCATAAACTGATCTTGGCGCTCTTGTGCCAAACTCAGCGCATTTACATTGGCCGCCATCACCAACAGTGGCAGCAAGTAAAATGTCTTAATGCGAATGACCATAACCGTGCTCCTGCAGGAAGGATAAACTTATCCCGCCCGATGACGGAGTCGCCGCTTTATCCGCCAGCAGCAAACGCTCTAAATAACGCGCCAACACATCCACTTCAA
Organism: uncultured Paraperlucidibaca sp.; assembly: GCA_964473955.1. GTDB lineage: Bacteria > Pseudomonadota > Gammaproteobacteria > Pseudomonadales > Moraxellaceae > Perlucidibaca. Next base: position 7,633 of record CAYYWS010000050.1, read on the forward strand.
TATTAAGTTTAAAGCCCGGTGCCCAATCACCAATATTGGTTTCCTGCACGGTGTGCGGCACGATATTTAAATCAAATACGGCACCATCAATCGCATTCACCGTCAAGCTCACACCATCAGTGGTAATGGAGCCTTTTTCCGCAATATAACGCGCCAAACTATCCGGTGCTTTAATGCGGAAACGTATAGAGCGCGCCTCTGGCCAAACCTCTACCACCTCACCGACTCCATCGACATGACCACTCACCAAGTGGCCACCTAAACGTGTTGTTGGTGTTAGCGCTTTTTCCAAGTTCACACGGCAGCCGCTGCGAATATCAGCCAACGTTGTACGACGCACCGTTTCTTGCGAAACATCAGCAACGTAATAGTCTGCGCCCATCTCAACTACCGTTAAACACACACCATTGGTGGCAATGGAGTCACCTAAACGCACATCACTCATGTCCAGCTTGCCAACCGCAACGGTTAAGCGCAAATCACCAGCGCGCGGCTCAACACGACGGATGGTTCCAACTGATTCGATAATTCCGGTAAACATAAACTGTATTCCTGATTAGGCCGACGGCTGTGGACGTAAACGCAGGCGCAGATCATCGCCGACTTGACGACATTCCACCAAGGACAAACGTTGTTGCTCGGCCATCACCGTCATGGGCCAATCAACTAAGGGGCGCGCACTCGAGCCTAACAACGTCATGGCTTGGTATAACAATACTTCATCAACCAGGCCCGCCT
>CAYYWS010000050.1:8470-11966 GCA_964473955.1 uncultured Paraperlucidibaca sp.
GAGGCCATCGCCGTGCGACCATCTAAGCTGCTGGCCAACTTCAATCGGAGCCATGGCAAACCACCGGCTATGCGGCGTAAAAAACCACTATTTAGCTCAGTGGCTGCTGTTTGCATCAGGCCAACATCGACTGTTATACCTGCGCTCTTGAGTCGCGCCACACCAAGACCTGCCACCGACGGATTGCTATCAAGCACGGCCACGACCACACGAGCGACGCCGGCGCTGATTAAAGCATCCGCACAAGGCGGCGTACGGCCAGTATGTGCACAAGGCTCTAAGGTGACATAGGCCGTGGCACCACGCGCTGCCGCGCCTGCCTGAGCTAGCGCATGCACTTCTGCATGCGGCTCACCTGCACGCAAATGAAAGCCCTGACCAACAACCGATCCCTGCGCCGACACAATCACACAGCCCACCCGCGGATTAGGCGTGGTGGTGTTTAAGCCCTGCTCTGCTAAACGCAGTGCATGGCTCATATGTTGATGGTCTATTGAGGAAAAACTAGTCACGAGCCGAGCCATCCTGTTTGACGTCAAAAGGATCTAGGCTGTCGAGTTCGGCACGGAAGGCTTTAACATCTTGGAAGTCACGATAGACCGAGGCGAAACGCACATAAGCAACGGTATCGAGCTGCTTAAGTTCGGCCATCACCAGCTCACCGATTTGACGCGCTTTCACTTCGCGCTCGCCGCTGGCGCGCAATTTATGCAGGATATGATTAAGTGCAGCGTCGATGCGATCAATGCTGACCGGACGCTTCTGCAAGGCATGCATCATGCCATTTCGCAGTTTATTGTCATTAAACGGTTCGCGCGTGCCATCACTTTTAATAACACGCGGAATCACCAGTTCTGCCGTTTCAAACGTGGTAAAGCGCTCGCCGCACGACGTGCATTCGCGTCGACGACGAATTTGATCACCCTCAGCCACCAGACGTGAGTCTATGACCTTAGTGTCTTCCGCTTTGCAGAAAGGACAATGCATCGTAAAGAACCACCCTGTGTTTCATCAATCACAGTGTACGGTATGGACGCCCCAGGCGCCCATACCCTAACTCACCACCTTAAGCCGAGTAGACCGGATGCAAAGCACAAATGGCTTTGACCTTAGCCGCAACTGCCGCTTCAACTTCGGCATTGCCTTCTGGATTTGCTTGTAAACCTTCAACCACATCAGCAATCCAACCAGCCAATTCAGCACATTCCGCTTCATTAAAGCCACGTGTAGTCACCGCTGGTGTACCGATACGAATACCAGAAGTCACAAAGGGTGAACGCGGATCATTTGGGACAGCATTTTTGTTAACGGTGATACCTACACGACCCAGTGCGGCGTCAGCGTCTTTACCAGTAATGTCTTGCTTGATCAGCGACAGCAAGAACAAATGGTTTTCAGTACCGCCAGAAACCACATCAAAGCCACGCTCAATAAACACACGCGCCATGGTCTGGGCGTTTTTAACCACCTGCTTTTGGTAAGCCACAAAGTCAGGACTCATGGCTTCTTTAAAGCAAATAGCTTTGGCGGCGATGGCATGCATTAACGGGCCGCCTTGATTGCCCGGAAACACAGCAGAATTTAATTTCTTTTCAATTTCTTCGTTGGCACGCGCCAAGATCAGACCAGAACGTGGACCACGCAAGGTTTTGTGCGTTGTTGTGGTGACTACATCGGCAAATGGCACAGGGTTGGGGTAAACACCGGCAGCAACTAAACCAGCCACGTGTGCCATGTCGACAAACAGGTAAGCACCTACTTTGTCAGCAATAGCGCGGAAACGCGCAAAATCCAACACTTGGGAATAAGCCGAGAAACCCGCAATAATCATGCGTGGCTTGTGCTCTAGCGCCAAACGCTCAACTTCGTCGTAATCAATCAAACCAGTGTTGGTATCAATACCGTACTGCACGGCATTGTAGTTTTTGCCGGAAAAGTTGACTTTGGCACCATGAGTTAAGTGACCACCATGCGCTAACGACATACCCAATACGGTATCACCAGCATTTAATAAGGCCAGAAACACGGCGCTGTTAGCTTGTGAGCCAGCGTGTGGCTGAACATTGGCGTAGTCGGCACCAAACAGCTTTTTGGCACGATCAATCGCTAATTGCTCAATAACATCTACATGCTCACAGCCACCGTAGTAGCGCTTGCCTGGATAACCTTCGGCATACTTATTGGTTAAACGCGAACCTTGTGCTTCCATTACCGCTGGCGAGCAGTAGTTTTCGGAAGCGATCAGCTCAATATGCGCTTCTTGGCGCTTATCTTCGGCATCCATCGCCTGAGCGAGTTCCGGGTCAAAACGTGCAATTGTTTGGTCTGAGCTGAACATGGATATCTCCATCGCGGGCGCGAGTCTGGTCAAGAAAGTGACGTATTCTACCGGAAACTGTGACGAATGGCAGTTGAACTCTTTAAATGCTTTGTATAAGCAACGCTCATATTGCCAGCAAGATCAACCCTATTGAATGTTACATTCATTGATGTAATATTCTGGCGCATCACTAACGCCTAGGGAGATCGTCTTGAGTAAAACTCAGCAATTCGTGCAAAGCAGCGATGGCTTGCAACTGCATGTAGCCACCTATGGCGATAATAAGCACACACCTTTAGTTCTAGTTCATGGCTATCCCGACAACCATTTGGTTTGGCAGCCGGTCGCTGAACTACTAGCCGATCGTTATTTTGTCATTTGTTATGACGTTCGTGGTGCAGGCCAATCGCAAGCTGGCAAACGCATTAAAGACTATGCCTTGGCGCAACTTGCTCGTGACCTAAAGGCCGTGGTTGATGCCATTATTCCAGAACGTCGTTTTCACTTAGCTGCGCATGACTGGGGCTCAATCCAGAGCTGGGAGTCGGTTACCACAAACGCACTTCAAGGCCGCATTATTTCCTTTAGCAGCATTTCCGGGCCAAGCCTTGATCATGCTGGTCATTGGATGCGTCGTCGTTTAATTAATGCCACGCCAGCCGCCAAACGCCAAGCCTTCAAACAGTTGACAAATTCTTGGTACATCATGATGTTCCAACTGCCCGTACTAGCTCCTACGTTATGGCAGTTTGCCGGACGTTACTGGCCAAACTATTTAAAACTTCGCGAAGGCATTACCGAGCCACACCCCAACCCGACACAAACGGCAGACGGCAAAGAGGGCGTCAACCTGTATCGCGCCAACTTCACCGGCAAAATGCTTAAGCCAGAAACACGTTTTGCGCACTGCCCGGTGCAACTCATCGTGCCCAAGAAAGATTTTTACGTTAGCACTGCCTTGTTTGAGGACCTGCACGAATGGGTGCCGGCGTTATACCGCCGCGACCTAGATGCCAACCATTGGGCACCATTAAGCCACTCGGCCCTAGTTGCGCAGTGGATCGATGAGTTTGCACAAAGCATGGAGCACAACAACGAGTCGGCAAGCGTCAGTGCCGCTCGTGTTGCCTAATACTTGATCATGCGAGAACCGATGATGAAAACAGAAATCAATCG
>CAYYWS010000051.1:0-11960 GCA_964473955.1 uncultured Paraperlucidibaca sp.
TGGCAACTATGATCGCATCCGCTTCCATGGCGGCTCATGCTGAATTCACTGTCAGCCCGATGGCTAACTACACTTGGTTTGATCAAGAGTCGGGCATTAGTGACGACACTGGCGCCTCAATTGCTTTCGGCTACCGTGTAACTCCTAATGTAGGCGTTGAACTGCGCTATGGCCAAAACCGCGCAGACAGCCATAGCCTGAGCAGCAACGAAAAAGTTCGCTATCAGGTCGGCACTTTAGATGCTTACTATCGCTTTAATGCTGATGGTGCTCTGCAACCGTACGTTCTTGTCGGTGGTGGCCAGAACCATGTTAAAGATTACGGCTCTGCAGATGGTAGCGTTCGTAGCACCGTTGCCAATGCTGCTGTTGGTGCCTTCTATCAGCTGACTAACAATTTTGCTCTGCGTGCAGAAGGACGTGTGATCGAAAACCTACAGCACAATCTGCATGACGCAGTTGTGTCTTTGGGCTTCACATTAAGCACTGGCGCTAAGCAAGCTGCAGTAGTTGCTCCTGCCGTTATTGCTGCTCCAGCGCCAGCACCAGCTAAACCAGCACCAAAAGTGTTAACCGAAACTGTTACTCGCGACCTGCGTGTACTGTTCGACACTAACAAGTCAATTGTTAAGCCTGAGTTCAAAGCCGAAATCGCTGAAGTTGCTAAACTGATGCAAGAGTACCCAACTGCTAAAGTTGAAATCCAAGGTCACACTGACTCAACTGGCTCAGACCGCATCAACAACCCACTCAGCCAAGCACGTGCTGACGCCGTTGCTGCTGTATTAATTAGCGAGTTTGGTATTTCTCGTGATCGCATCACAGCTAAAGGTTACGGCTCAAGCCAGCCAGTAGCTGACAACGCTACAGTTGAAGGCCGTGCGAAAAACCGTCGCACTGTTGCCCACGCTGAAGCTGAAGTGAAAGTAACTGTTAAGCAATAATTTGCCGACTCAGTCACTGTAAAAAAGGGCCGCGTATGCGGCCCTTTTTTTTGGAAAATATATAAGCAAGAGGAAAATTTGCGAACTACAGACGTAGCGACCGGACTCAGTTATACTCTGCGCCCGTTTTTTGATCGCTCCGAGATCCTACTGTGTCCATTAAGCATATCCGTAACATCGCCATTATCGCCCACGTTGACCATGGCAAAACAACTCTGGTTGATAAACTCCTACAGCAATCTGGCACTCTTGGCGACCGTGCTGGCGACGTCGAACGCGTCATGGATTCCAACGATCTCGAAAAAGAGCGTGGCATTACCATTTTGGCTAAAAACACCGCAATTCGTTGGACAGACCAACGTGATGGCCAAGAATATCGCATTAATATCGTCGACACCCCCGGTCACGCCGACTTTGGCGGTGAAGTAGAACGTGTGTTGTCGATGGTTGATTCAGTCTGCCTGCTGGTTGACTCAGTTGATGGCCCCATGCCGCAAACTCGCTTTGTGACCATGAAAGCATTTGCTCGTGGCCTGAAGCCAATTGTTGTTCTGAATAAAGTTGACCGCCCAAGTGCTCGTCCACACTGGGTTATGGATCAAGTGTTTGACTTGTTCGACAGCCTTGGTGCAACCGACGAACAGTTAGACTTCCCAGTTGTTTACGCGTCTGGCCTTAATGGCATCTCCGGCTACGAAGCTGACAAGCTTGGCGACGACATGACCGCCCTGTTTCACACCATCATTGACCGCGTAAGCCCACCAGAAGTGGACCCAGATGGTCCGTTCCAAATGCAAATTTCATCGCTGGACTACTCCAGCTATGTTGGTGTTATTGGTATTGGCCGTGTCACTCGTGGTCGCGTTAAAACCAATACACCAGTTGTTATTCTGGATCATGAAGGCAAGCGCCGTAATGGTCGTATTCTGCAAATCATGGGTTATAGCGGCCTTAACCGTATTGAAGTGCCAGAAGCAGAAGCAGGCGACATCATCTGTGTTACCGGCATGGAAGGCTTAGGCATCTCTGACACTCTGTGTGACCCTAGCTTAGTTGAAGCATTACCGTTGCTTTCTGTTGATGAACCAACGGTTAGCATGACCTTCCAGGTTAACAACTCACCATTTGCTGGTCGTGAAGGCAAATACGTCACTTCACGCAACATCAAAGATCGCTTGGACAAAGAGCTGATCCACAACGTAGCGTTACGCGTTGAACCAACCGATAGCCCAGATCGCTTTAAAGTATCTGGTCGCGGCGAGCTACATTTGTCTGTATTGATTGAAAACATGCGCCGTGAAGGCTTCGAAATGGGCGTTTCACGTCCTGAAGTTATTTTCAAAGAAGTTGATGGTGTTAAGTGTGAACCCTACGAAAATGTTATTTTCGACGTGGAAGAGCAGCACCAAGGCGGCGTCATGGAGCAAATGGGCTCACGTAAAGGCGACATGACCAATATGGTTTTGGATGGCAAGGGTCGTATTCGTATTGAAGCGACAGTGCCATCACGTGGCCTGATTGGCTTCCGCTCCGAGTTCTTAACAATGACTTCGGGCACCGGCATTATGACCGCCAGCTTCTCGCATTATGGTCCAATCAAATCTGGCGATGTCGCTAAGCGTCAAAATGGCGTGTTGGTTTCCATGGTGCAAGGTACAGCGCTGGGTTATGCGCTGTGGAATTTGCAGGAACGTGGTCGTATGTTTATTGGCCCACAAACCGAAGTATACGAAGGCATGGTAGTTGGCTTGAACTCACGCGGTGACGACATGGTTGTTAACCCAACGAAAGCCAAACAGCTAACCAACGTTCGTGCTTCCGGCACCGATGAAAACATTGTGTTAACACCAGCTGTTCGTTTTACGCTTGAACAAGCATTGGAGTTTATTGAAGAAGATGAACTGGTTGAAGTAACACCTCAAACCATTCGTATTCGTAAGCGCCACTTGACTGAAAATGAGCGTAAGCGTGCTGGCCGTAACTAAGCCCTAAAGCGTTAACGTCATAAAAAAGCCGGACTAGATCCGGCTTTTTTATGACTAAGATTTAAGCTTATTGTACCGCCTGCAAGGCCTGCCTAAACCAGTCAGGCATATCCACTGGCCGCCCAGTGCTAGGGCTTACCGTAAACTGCAGTGTTTCTGCTTCTGCTACAACCCGGCCCAACTTTTCACTAAACAATTGATAGTGAATCACCATTCGATCGGCTGCTTTTAGGTCGACTCGTAGACCAATATGCAAAGTATCAGGATAAATCACGGGCGCCTTATAACGGCAGCGTGCATCGGCAATCACCAACCCCACTTGTTCATCAAATAAACGAGGAAAAATACCCAAGTGTTCCATCATGCCCAAACGCGACTGCTCTAGGTACTGGAAATACACCACATTATTCACATGACCTAACGCATCCATATCGCCCCAGTGCACTTTTTTAACATGCACATAATTAAAACGAGACGCCATGTCGGCGACTGATACTGGCCAATTCTTAGCTGCACTATTCATTTTCAGGCGTCCAGCCTTGAGGACGCTCATAATCATCGCCACTCAAATACTTCTCTAGTTGATCCGCTAAAAACTTCTGCGCCTGTGCATCCATTAGGTTCAGACGATTTTCATTAATCAACATGGTCTGATGTTTTAACCACTGCTGCCATGCTTCTTTCGACACCGACTCAAAAACAGCCTGACCACGTGGCCCGGGAAAAGGAGGAAAGGCTAAGCCTTCTAACTCTTGTTTTAACTTACGACAAAGCACCATACGCGTCATGAACCACTCCTCTCATTCGCTAATCGTTGTAATAACTGAGCCACCGGTTGTGGCAACCCTAAATTCGGCAATTGCCCTAGTTTAACCCATTGGCCTGATGACTCCTGCACAACGTCGCCGAAGCCATCACACTCAGTAATTAACAGCGGGTGTATATGTAGCTGGAAGTGCGAAAACACATGCTTAAACGGTGTTAGTAGCTGACCATTAAGCCCTTCAGGCAAATCCGTAGTGGAAAGCGCTCGCTCATGCTCTGGAAAGCTCCACAAGCCACCCCAGATGCCGCTGGGCGGTCGTTGCACTAACCAAACGCTGTTATGGCGCTTATAGACCAACAACCAGACAGCGCGCTCTGGCACGCTTTGTTTTTTTCGCTTTTGCGGATAGTTGGTCACAGCATCTAATGCCAAGGCCTTACAGTCTTCAGCAACCGGGCAGATCAAGCAGCTAGGTTTACTGCGGGTACAAAGTGTTGCCCCTAAGTCCATCATTGCTTGGGTATAATTGGCCACTCGCTCTGTTGGCGTAAATGTTTCCGCTACTTGCCAATATTGCTGACTAACTTGCGCCTGTGCAGGGTCGCCACTAATCGCCTGATGACGACCCAACACACGCTTAACATTGCCATCTAAAATGACGGCACGGCGACCGAAGCCAAGGCTCATAATAGCGCCAGCGGTTGAACGACCGATGCCAGGCAGGGCTTGCAAAGCATCTAAGTCAGCCGGCAAATCACCCTGATGTAACGCAAGACATTGTTGTGCCGCTTTATGCAAATTACGACCACGGGCGTAATACCCTAGTCCCGTCCATAGATGAAGCACCTCATCTAAGTCCGCCGAGGCCAAATCTGACAGCTTAGGAAAGCGCGCCATAAAGCGCTCAAAGTATGGGATTACGGTAGCAACTTGGGTTTGCTGCAACATGATTTCCGACACCCACACACGATAAGGTGTCACTGACTGTTGCCAAGGCAGGTCTTTGCGCCCGTGCTGGTCAAACCAAACCAGCACGCGCTGCGCAAAATTATCGCTTAAAGACATCAAATAATTGCTTAACCGCTTCTTGCTGAACAGGGTCTAGCTTGTCGCCAATTTTTTCATTCAAGCGCTCTTGTAGCTGCTGCTTACCACGGTCAACTTCTTCAGCTACGCGAGCCTGCGCCATTTGCGCCACTAGCCCTTGCATACCCTGACTATCCAAACCACAAAGCGTAGCCAAGCTTCCTTTTAAACTACCGTTACAACGAACAGGGATTGGATACTCAGCCATTTTGGCATAACGCTTACCCCAAAACTTACGATCAAGTTTTAGCTGAAAACGATAGTCCACATCCTGCGTTTCTAGGTTATATGTGCCAGAGCCACCGACTTGAATGTCTTTCAAATCAGCTTTCATCGACTCATTCTTTACCACGCCCTGATTCAGGCTGACTTCACCCAAAAGACTGACAATCTCGGTATCTCGAATTTTTCTTCCTTGAATACTGGCTGCATCTCGACCAGTCAGCGCAGGCAATAAAGCTTGATATTGCCCCAAGGCATTCAACAGCGCATCGCCAATATTGATTCCTTTGATGAGACCTTCATTTAGGCGCAAGGTATTTGGGCCTTGAGCTGACTTAACCCATTCATCAACGCTATTGCCACTGACTTTTACATTACCGTTAAAATTCATACGGCCTGCAAAAACATCTTGCTCAAGGCTACGCTTGGCAATTGGGCCAAGGTCAATGTCTTTCAATACAGGGCTTAGGCTGATTTGTGGCTTAGCTGCTCGTACATCAATGGTCATCGGCAAACTAAAACTACCACCCTCAATATTGCCCCGCAGCTCACTCACCGTGACTAGCCCACTACGTGCGGTTGCCGCTAAGCGTAATTGACGAATAGGGTAGGTAATCACTTCAAGGCTACCGGCGGTCAAACCGATGTCTAGATTTTGGTCACGCAACAAGGCCACTGGTAATAGACCCTCGGCCTGCTCTTGTGTTGTTTTTGCAGCTGCTGGCTTGCCCTTTGTAGCAGGCTCTTCTGGCGGCAAATAGTGATCAACATTAATGGTGTCTAAATTCAGACGTGCATACAAACGGCTATTGGGTAGCTCTCGCACACCAGCCTCACCTGTGATGGTGCTGCCATCTAATTTAAGTGTCAGATTACGTGCCAAATACTCACGCTCATTGCCGCTTAAGTCTGTGCGTAAGCTAACTTGCTTTAACACATTAGGATTGGCCGTTACCGGCACATCCATACCGGCAATTTTCATTAACTCTCGTGGATTAAAACTGTTGGAGGCCAATTTGCCATTAATGCGCATGCCATCGGTCACGTCACCTTTTCCAGATGCCAGCGCTGGCAAGCTAACGTTCACAGCACCATCAAGCTGAACATTAGCCGCTTTAGCTTGCAACTTACTAAGCTGAATTTCACCGGTTTTCCAATTGGCTGCTAAATCAGCCGTTACTTTAGCGGGCAGGGTGCCTTTGATAGCAGCATCTGCCAGCACGGCATCAATAATGATATTGCTTAGGTTGGCCTGGCTATTTTTCAAATTCACTGCAACGTCAGAAGAGAGCTTTGCGGTGATTGGAGCGGGGCGACCCTTGTCTTGATAACTTGCATCAATCGTTAGCTGACTAACATTCACCACCTCAGTGCCAAGATCTGCTTTTAACGCCGTTTGTAGCTTAATTTCTGCTGGTTTTACCAAATTTGGATCGGCATAAATCACCGTCGCCACCAGCGCATCAACTTGATATAAGTTGTTAGTTATATCGGCATCAACTTGCGCCACCGTAGCGGCCAAAGTAGTTGGTGCAGGCACGCCAGAACCAGATAGGTCCACTGTCAGTTTTACATCACTTAACTGATGCAGCTGTGCGTCTAGATTCACTTTTGCCGTGGTATCCAAGCTAATGCCGGCAATAATCGTGTCTTTGTTAGCATCAGTTTGAGCAAAGTCAAAACCAAGGCTTAATGGGAAAGCCTTTTCAAGATCGATGCTGCTGGCACGTAAACGGACATTAGTTAATTCACGTGTCACCTTGGCAACATCATCAATCAAGGTCAGCTGAGTGTTCTTAATATCCACCACTTCAACGGCTAATTTCACCGCGCCGCTGTCATCTTCTTTATCTTCACTTTTAAGCTTTTCGATTAAGCGATCCCAGTTAGTTTTACCGTCGGCTAGCTGCACAAAACGGATACGCGCACCATCAAGTAACACCTCATCAATATTGATCTGCCCTGCCAGCAACGGCATCAGCTCTACTGATACCGAGGCAGAGTCAACGGCTAATAGCGGCTCCGCTTGATCTGGGTCTGAAAAAGTTGTCTCGCCTAAACGAATACCAACGCTGGGATAAAGCTGCCAGGCCAAGTCACCGGTCAACAACAGATCCATATCTGTTTTGTCTTTGACCACTGCGGTTAATTCATCTTTGTAATCATTAGGGTCAAGCACAAAAACGATATAGGCCGCTAAGGCCGAGACTGATAACAGCAGCGCTGCAAAAATTCCGCCAACCCAAAGCACTATTTTTTTCATGAGTTTAGTTCCGCTTGGTCGATTGCTTGATAATTGTCTGCACTCAATACACGACGTCCGGCCGAGCGCTCCAATGACTGAACATTTTGCACAAATTGCGCCAGCACGCCACGACCTCGGTTGGCTTGATGCACCGCCATTTGTGTCAGTGTGCGCTGATCCTGTTCGCCTATAGCCCACAACGCACAAATTGGCTTATCGTTGAACCAACCAATATAGAGGTCTGCTGCAGGTGTGGGCGGATTGGGAGAAAACGAAGGCTGCAGTTGAACTAATCTTGCCGCCAAGTCATCTGGCAAAGGCAGCGTCTGAATTTTGCTTATTAATGGCATTTTGAGCTCTACACCGAATTCAATGCATGCAGTGTAGCCTAGTGACAGCTATAATCGCGAGATCACGAATAGCGAAAGAGGCGAGCATGAGCACGCGCCAAGCGGAAGTTATACGCAATACACGCGAAACACAGATTCGCGCCGTCATCAATTTAGATGGCAGCGGGCAGGGCGACTTGCAAACCGGCATGCCGTTTCTCGACCACATGCTTGATCAAGTCGTACGTCACGGCCTGATCGACATCACCTTAATTAATAAAGGTGATCACCATATTGATGACCACCACAGCGCTGAAGACTGTGGCATTACCCTAGGTCAGGCTTTCGCTAAAGCGATTGGTGACAAAACTGGCGTGCGTCGTTACGGCCATGCTTATGTACCACTCGACGAGGCTTTGTCGCGTGTCGTCATTGATTTGTCTGGCCGACCCGGTTTGGAAATGCACTGCGAGTTCACTCGTAGCCATATTGGTCAGTTTGACGTGGACTTATTCTTTGAGTTTTTCCAAGGCTTTGTGAATCACGCCAATGTCACGCTGCACTTGGACAATTTGCGCGGTCGTAATTCGCACCACCAAGCTGAAACCTTATTTAAGGCTTTCGGTCGCGCCTTGCGCATGGCCGTTGAAGTCGACCCGCGTATGCAGGGTCAGATGCCATCCACCAAGGGCAGCTTATAACGCCATGACACGTGTTGCGGTTCTAGATTACGGCATGGGCAACCTGCACTCGGTTGCCAAAGCCTTAGAAAAAGTTGGTGCCAGCAAAGTCATCGTCACCGATAAAGTCAGTGAGATTCGCGCTGCTGATCGACTCGTGCTGCCGGGCCAAGGAGCGATGCGTGACTGCATGGCAGAAATGCATCATCACGGCATTGATGATGTCGTGCGTGAACTGATAAATGACAAACCGCTGCTAGGCATCTGTGTTGGCATGCAAGCTTTGCTCAGCCATTCCGATGAAAATGGTGGAGTGGACGGACTGGGCCTTTATGCGGGACAGGTCAAATTCTTTAATGACCTCGAAGAGGTGCAACAACAGCGCCTTAAAGTGCCGCATATGGGCTGGAATACTGTTGCACAGCAGCAGTCCCACCCTTTATGGCAAGGCATTAACAACTTAGCTCGGTTCTACTTTGTGCATAGTTATTATTGTGTACTCGATGATCCTGCCTTGAGTGCTGGCGAGACCGATTACGGTCATCGTTTTTCCTGTGCACTAGCTAAGGACAACGTCTTTGCCGTTCAGTTCCACCCTGAAAAAAGCGCCAAAGACGGCCTGCAATTACTGCAAAACTTCCTGCACTGGCAACCCTAATTAACGCGCGGGCATAAATGCCCCACGGAGTGACTCATGCTGATTATTCCTGCTATCGACCTCAAAGATGGCGCCTGTGTTCGTCTCAAACAAGGCCGCATGGAAGACGATACAGTTTTTTCTGATGACCCGATTGGTGTTGCTGCACAGTGGGTAGAGCAAGGTGCTAGACGCTTGCATTTAGTAGACCTAAACGGTGCGTTTGCTGGCACACCAATCAACGGTGAAATTGTGCGGGCTATTGCACAACGCTGGCCTTCGCTGCCAATCCAAATTGGTGGTGGTATTCGCTCGCTAGAGACCATCGAAGCCTATGTACAAGCCGGTGTTTCATGGGTCATCTTGGGCACCAAAGCTGTTAAAGAACCCAGCTTTGTACGCGAAGCGTGTAAAGCATTTCCGGGCAAAGTTATTGTTGGCATTGACGCTAAAGATGGCTGGGTGGCAACCGATGGCTGGGCCGAGGTCTCGTCTATTCAAGCTGTAGATTTAGCCAAACAATTTAAAGCTGATGGTATCAGCGCAATTGTCTACACCGATATTGCTCGCGACGGCATGATGCAAGGCGTTAATGTCGAAGCAACTGCAAAGTTAGCGCGCGATTCTGGCCTGCCAATTATTGCTTCCGGTGGTGTGACCAACTTAGATGACATTCATCGCTTAATGGCTGTTAAAAATGATGGCATTGTTGGTGCCATTACGGGCCGTGCCATTTACGAAGGCACCTTAGACTTAAGCCAAGCACAAGCCTTAGCTGACGCTTAACAAGCCGCAAGGGACTTAATTGTTATGCCGCCAAACCGGCGGCATAACCTGACGACCAAGCCCATTGGAAGTTATACCCCCCCAGCCAGCCAGTCACATCAACCACTTCACCAATAAAATACAAACCGGGCTGTAGACGGCTTTCCATTGTGCGCGATGAAATCTCATGGGTATCCACACCACCCAAGGTAACCTCTGCAGTACGATAACCTTCAGTGCCAGATGGCTTTAAGACCCAGCCATGAAGATTGGTCGCAAGCGTATCTAACTGACTGTCTGGAATATCAGCTAAAGGCTTTTCGCTTAGCTGTGGCCATAATAAAGTCTGTAACTCCAAAACTAGGGCCTTGGCCAAGTAATCAGCTAACACTGTTCGCAACAACGAGCGCGGATGCTGACGTTTTAAGTCCCGCAAGACAGTCTGTAATTCTTGGCCCGGCAATAGGTCAATACTGACGCTATCACCCAACTGCCAATAATTTGAGGCTTGCAATACAGCCGGTCCACTCAAACCTCGGTGAGTAAACAATAAGTTCTCGCTGAAGGCGGCTTCTCCTGCGCGCACCTGCGATGCCACGGCCAAACCCGATAGTCGCTCCGTCACTGGCTTCATATGATCACTGAACGTAAAAGGCACCAACCCTGCACGTGTCGGCAACACGGAGTGACCAAACTGCCGCGCCAGATCATATCCGTACCCACTCGCACCCAAGGTAGGAATAGATAAGCCACCGGTTGCTACCACCATCGATGCACAATTAAAACGCTCTTTTTCCGTCACCAAAACAAAACCAGCATCACTGGTACTAACTGACTGCACTGGACTATTCGTACGAATTTGCACACCGACCTGCTCACACTCAGCAACCAGCATAGCCAAAATTGCTTTTGCCGAATCATTACAAAAGAGCTGACCATGAAGGCGTTCGTGGTAGGGGATGCGGTGCTTTTCAACCAGCGCGATAAAGTCCCACTGGGTATAACGACTCAGCGCAGAAATGCAAAAATGGGGATTTGCCGAAAGGAAATTTTCTGGCTCTACCGACAAATTGGTGAAATTGCAGCGACCACCACCTGACATCAAAATCTTTTTACCAATTTTATTGCTGCTATCGAGCACCAGCACTTTTCGCCCACGCTGCCCTGCGGTTAACGCACACATTAGGCCGGAAGCGCCGCCACCAACAATAATCACATCAAACACAGAGGCTTTGGCCACCACTTTACTCAACGCAGGAAAACAAGTGGACGCATTATACGCTGACACAGCACTGACACGGTAAAGCGGCAGCCATGCTAAAATTAGCAATTGCTTAATCACGGTGTTGCTTACATGAGTCTGGCTAAACGCATTATTCCTTGCCTTGATGTTGATCAGGGCCGTGTTGTTAAAGGTGTCAAATTTTTAGACATCCGTGATGCTGGCGACCCAGTTGAAGTGGCCAGACGTTATGACGAACAAGGCGCTGATGAAATCACCTTTTTAGACATTACTGCCAGTGTTGAGGGTCGCGACACCATGGTGCGTACAGTCGAGCGCATGGCATCACAGGTGTTTGTGCCATTAACTGTAGGAGGCGGCATTCGTGAAGTAGCGGATATTCGTCGCTTGCTAAATGCTGGTGCCGATAAAGTCAGTATTAACTCTGCAGCTGTAAAACGTCCGGAATTTGTTGCCGAAGCGTCCTCACGTTTTGGCTCCCAATGCATCGTCGCCGCCATTGATGCCAAACGTGTCTCTGCTTTGGACGAGGCGGGACGTTGGGAAATCTTCACACACGGTGGCCGCAATCGTACGGGCATTGATGCCGTAGCATGGGCAGTGCGCATGGCAGAGTATGGTGCGGGCGAAATTCTGCTAACCAGCATGGATGCTGACGGCACCAAAGCCGGTTATGACTTGGCACTAGTGAAAGCCATTACCGATGCAGTTAAAGTGCCTGTTATTGCATCAGGCGGTGTAGGCAACTTGCAGCACTTAGCTGACGGCATCATTGAAGGTGGTGCAGATGCGGTGTTGGCTGCCAGCATTTTTCACTTTGGCCAACACACCATCCCCGAAGCTAAGCAGTACTTAGCTGATCGGGGCATCACCATGCGCCTGCTCTAGGCGCTAATAATTACACCAGTTACCAGGTTGACTTGGGCGGCCGCGAACGCGGGTTTCAAAATAAAGGCCAGCTTCACCACTGGCATCACCAACCAATGCAATATTGGCGCCCGCTGATACTTGCTCATTCACTTTGACTTGAATGCTGCGGTTATAACCATACAGCGACA
>CAYYWS010000052.1:0-11790 GCA_964473955.1 uncultured Paraperlucidibaca sp.
CATCGTTTTTGTTCTCCAAATAGATAGTTAGCAGTTTCAATATGAGCTACTTAAATAGCATCTGCAAGTGAACGCTATCTAAAGATATCCGGTTTTGACGTAGATTGTTGCGCCGTCCGCTTTGGTGAATGGACAGTGCCGGCTCATATGAGGACTTCGCAACCACGTGCCCTTGGGGTAGCAGCCATGCTCGTCATAAAACGTGCCCTCTAGCACCAGTATTTCTTCTCCGCCCCAGTGCTGGTGAGCATTGAAGTGGGTATTCGGCGCCCATTTCACCAAGGCCACCTGCTCGCTCTCAAAGCTATGCAATGGCATCACGGATAAACCACTCACTATGCCGTTCAACCAAGGCTGTGTATGGGTATTGATGATGATGTGTTTTTTATCTGCTGGTTTAAATTGCTGCAGTTTAACGAAAATAACAGCACCCTCTGGCCCCACTTTAGGTGTGTGCGAAGTACCAATTGGATTCCTAACGTAACTACCCTTTGGATAGGCCTGATGCTCGTCAGCAAATACACCGTCGAGCACTAAAAATTCTTCACCGCCCGTATGAATATGAGTTGAAAATTCGCTAGACGGTGCATACCGAACAAAGGATGTTGCGCGAGCCAGCTCATCACCTACGCGATCTAACATCATCCGCTCAACGCCGTGCATTGGTGACTGAATCCAATGGTAGTCATCGGGTCTAATCACAACGCGTTGATCGAAGTCAGCATTTAGAAGCATGGGCATAGGGATAACTGTAAAAGTGGACACATCATATAATGCATTAGTTGTTCGTAAACCCTTACAAAACAATAACTTTCACGAATTTTGACACAAAAAAAAGGCGCCTTATTAGGCGCCTTTTTTTTGTGTTCTATTTCAAACACTTATATGGTGGGTCGTCCGGGATTCGAACCCAGGACCAATTGGTTAAAAGCCAACTGCTCTACCAGCTGAGCTAACGACCCATGCTTGCGTTGAAGCGGGGCGAATATTACGAATTCATCTCCTGTTTGGCAAGCTTTAATGCCAAAAAAATGGCCTCACTGAGTGCGTTGGTACGTTTAACGAACAAAACACACAGCACCAGCACCTGTGCAGTACCCAACATAGGGTATTTTCTGACTCATTACTTGCATGCGACCTAGTACAATGAAAAAATAATGATATCAAAACTAAGTTAATCAAAGGTTGGCCACATGAAAGCAATCAAACTTGCCATACCACTGTTATTGGCCGCTGTTGCGTTACCAGCTAACGCCAACAACGCAGAATACTGGTCTGGAACCTGTTGGAGTGGTGGTCGACAAGGTGTCGGTAACTTCGACCAAGTCTGTGCCAACCGACAAGATGCTGCACGCAAAGAAATGTACGAAAGAAACCGCAGCAGAGCCTACAACAATCCCAGCACACCTCCAGGACCAGCGGGTTCTAGTCGCCCTTTTATTCTTCCTGGCTATAGATAATTGATGAGATACAGGTCTGCGCTCATTTCTTCATTTTGCATCACACTGGCAATGCCAGTGTATGCAGACGGGATCACTCCCGGTATGTGTGTTGGTTATATGCCGCTATTGACTGCGCACGAATCTAAGCAGATCGCTGATAACGGCCCACCATCAGAGCACGCAGGCACAATATATTTACTGCGTAGCCGTGAAGTTCGCGAGCGCGGTGAGTTATTTAGCAAGCAAGCTGAGCAATTTAAGCGCCTACAACAACGTGACTTTAAAAGTGACTTTGATGCTGACAAGAAATATGCAGCCTCTATTGCTCATCAACACATACTTGCACTTAACACAGGCAACACCGAACAGAACAGACAGGCGTTTCAGCAATATAGATCGGTTGATCACGCTTGCGGCAAATTGCTAACACGAGTTAGAAGCCAAAGTTCTGGAAGTGCTTTCGAGGCTTTGATGAAATCAATGGGTAACTAGTTGGCAGTTTTTAACGTGAAAGGTATGCCGATTTCTCCGCAAAGCTGACATGTTACATCTGCTTTTGCGATGAAAATTGAACCTGAGTTACTGTCACCACCTCATTTATAAATGAATGATTTGTATCTGCATCCTCTAACATCATGCGCAAAATATCTAAGTAGCGAAGTGCCGCTTCCGTATCGCCAGTACGCAATGAGATATCCGCCATTTCCAATGCAACTTGTTGGTGTACTTTTAAGGATGCAGGCCCTGCCAAGCACGCACCCAAAACACTTAATGCAGCCTCTGGAGTTTTTTCGTTAGCTGCTCGTTCTAATACCTTGTCACAGGCAGCATTTGCCTGCGCAAATGAACTCATAACCAATAAAACTGAAAGTAAGAACTTCATAAAAATACTCCATCAAATAAGCTGGCAACGTCACTAGTGTTCGCATCACATCAGCCGCGTATAAGCTGTTGGTCAGTGCTAATAGTTTTACTAAGAAATCATGGCACAACGCAGAAGCACAATCAGTGTGGCTGGCCGCCTCATAATATTTTTCCTTGAAAGATGCTCTGATCACTTTAGTATCATAAGCATTCAAAATAGAGCATAGCATTATGAACATAACGTCTATTTTGCGTCTGCAGACGTTTGTTGTTTTTATTGGTTTAGGTTTTATCTCACCAGAAAGTACCGCCTCCAAAACCGCAGATAAAAGCGTGCATATAACGCCCAAGCTTTCTCAGGGCCCTAACTTTCAAGTTTTCACGCTAGTAGCATCGCAAGGGCATGGCCGTTCCCTAGTGCGTATATTGCCCGAGAAGTCTTATTACCAGCGCGGATTAGTTTTGCCGGCATCTAGCATGCGCATGACTAATGCGGAGATTGATAAGGAGATGCTGAAAACAAATGAGCGTAAGCACCCTAATAAGGTTGGTCTTTTAGATCGCCCGACGCTTATTGTGGGTGGCAAGCTATCCCACCCAAATAACAGTCCTCATGTTGATTTTATGCAGTTAAGGCTGCCCCATGTACGACTAAAGGGCGAAGAACAGCCAGTCAGGGATTTATATGTGAAAGCAAAAGTTGTCGGTGGCCAACAAGGAATTTCTGGCACCTACACGTCGCACTACTCAATACCAGTACGCACATTAAGTCGTGTCCCTTGGAAATTTGGACACAGACTGCCCGTGGGTTTGCCCGACCATAAAACTAGCCAATTGCTTGACTTTGACATGAGCCGTGGTGGCCCCAGCGCGCTATTTGCTTATGAGCTTTATCAAGCCATAGAACGGGGCGGAACACTTAATATTTTAGTTTTTGAAGACCTAGAAGAACCTGATTTTGAGTATGACTACGCTCGACCAGGAAAACAGTTGTACGAAATCAACTATACCTTTAAGGGAGAACCACATGATTCTGCCGAAAAGTACTTACACGCCATCATAAGACAAGGCATTGACGACTTAGCAAATGGCAAAGGCCGCAGCGTTGGTGGAATTTAAAACATTATGATGGCAACTATTCAGTGGATTTTATCTTTGTTATGGCGCGTACCGCTGACACTTATCGTTATTTTATTGGCCTACTCTATTTTGGCCAGCGTGTTAGAGGCGCGCAACAAAGACCAACACATTGTGGCAAAGCACGCTGAGTTGGTTGATCTATATAAAGAGCACCTTAGCACCAACCAAAGTGTTGGTCTTAAAATACAGCCCATTACACTTAATGATGATTACGTCACTTTTTTTACTGGTCAAAAAAATGAGCGGCATGCCTACACTTTCAGTCTGAATGATGACCCTCAGATCTCAACTCGTACGCTTCATAGCACATCCGTACCGACTGATTTTGGCAACGTCCCACTCTATAGGCTAGCAGAGGACTTAAGTGTTTACGCCATTGATCCGCCCGCTCAACACAAGCAAATAACGGATGACTCCACCGGATATGGAAGCTTTATTTTTGCCGTTTTTGCTGTGCTATTTTTTGGCATTGGGATACTCATGTGGATATGGAAAAAATATAAGCCTCGCCAAAAATCGACACAAAAAAAGGACAAAACTGAAGCTACACTTTCTACAAAAAAGCCCACTACCCCAGTTAACCATTTCAGTAAAAAAGCATGGTTAGTATGGGCGACACTCTCTATTTTACTGGCAGTACTTACGGTCTATATGGGGTGGATTGATGCGCCAAATTACCAACGAGATTGGACTGACATGTGGGTACTCAGCATCATCGTTGGCAGCAATAGCTTCATGCTCATATTTTTTATTGAGATTTTTTTACTTCATCAGCGAACAAAAAAGGGCTTAGCTCAGAAGCGACATTTATTATTCTTTCCATCATTGCCGCTAATAGCCGCACTGACAGTGCCAGTTATTTTTTGGTTATAAGCGACGGCACTATCGCATCTCTCAGGTTTTGGCGAGAAATGCGATATTTGATGGCTAGATAGACTTTCAGCCCTTAAATGACGACATACCAAAATCACCAAATGGCTCGTCACGCTCGCGCACCGCTTGTTTAAAACCGGCCTCTGCTGCGCGTTGCTGGAAAGCATAACCTTCCTGCGTGTGCCGCGTAATACCATCAAACACAGTGCCAAGAATCTGTGTGGTTTGCAGCCCTTGCTGCATCACTGATTGATTCAGTAATAACTTCATCATAACTAGCTGATTAATTGGCATGCGAGCAATGCGCTCAAGCAAAATCTCGAAGCGCTCATCGAGCTGCTCTGCAGGTGCCGACTCAATAGCTAAACCCCACTCTTTAGCCTCTTTGCCCGACAGACAGTCACCCGTAAAAAGTAGTCGTTTCGCTTTTTCCAAGCCCAGCCGATAAAACCAGAGTGAGGTAGTAGGCGAGCCCCAAACACGTGCTGGCTGATAACCGATTTTGGCGTCGTCAGCAATTACCAGCAAGTCCGAACACAACGCCATATCGGTGCCGCCGGCAACACAAAAGCCGTGCACTTTACAGACCACCGGCTTGTCACTATGAAACAAGCTCATAAAGCCCTTCATATTTCGGCTCATGCCTTGGTAATCAATCACAGGATCCCAAACTTGGCCCGGAATGTGGTTTTGCATCTGCACCAATGGGTCTACTGGTGACCCAGGCTGTATATCGCTTTTAGCCTGATGGTCAAAGCTCAACGATTCGGCGCTATCAACTAAATCATAACCACCGCAAAAACCACTGCCATTCCCAGCCAGCGCGATGACATGCACTCTAGGGTCTAAATTTGCGCGCTCTACACAGACGGCTAATTCACGTGGCATATCCATGGTGATGCCATTGCCGCGCGTGGGTCGATTCAGCGTAATGCGTGCAATACGGTCTGTGACCTCGTAGGTCATGGTGTTCAAGTTTTCCATACAAAACTCCAATGATTTTTAGTCACTAATTTTTGAAGAAAGCAAAAATAACTGTAATATTACATAAAATACATTATTATTAATTTTATTGAAGCATATCAACTCACAGGTTCTACATAAGATGAAGCGCAAGATCACCGACATACTTAGCAAAGAAGAGCTTCAGCAATTCACCAGCCGCTCTGATGTCATGGGCACATGGGCCATAACCTCAGTCTGGTTAGCAGTTGCACTCACTTTTGCTCTGATGGCATGGGGCTTAGGCCAAGCCACTTGGATCAAAGTTTCTACACTGATCTTAGGTATTTGTTTGCTTGGCGGGCGTCAACTCGCACTCGCCATTTGTACACACGAAGCAACCCATCGCACCTTATTTGCTACTCGCTGGTTGAATGACGGCTTAACCGATTGGCTTTGTGCTCGTCCGATTGGGCTAGATCTGTATAAGTATCGTGACCACCACTTCATTCACCACACTAAAACCGGCACCGATGAAGACAGTGATATTTCACTGATCGAAGGCCTGCCCACCACACGCATCTCGCTTGTGCGCAAATTCACACGTGACCTGCTGGGCATTACTGGGCTTAAGCTCCTCTTTGGTCGAGTATTGATGGATGCCGAATTAATGAAGTGGACAGTGGCGACCAATGTTGAACGGTTACCACGCAAATCATTGCCTCATCATCTGGCCTGCTTCCTGCGTAACTTTACCCCCACCCTGCTCACCAACCTCTTGCTGCTGGCTGTTTTGGCGGCGTTTGGTTACGCCCAACTTTATTGGGCATGGGTGGTTGCCTACCTGATTCCCTATCTCTTGTTTATCCGTATCCGCGCACTGGCTGAACATGCGGTGACCGAACGCAGCCTAGACATGTTACGTAATACCCGCACCACCCGTGCTGGTCTTTTGGCTCGTCTGTTTGTTGCCCCGCTCCATGTCAATTACCACATTGAACACCACGCTTTAGCATCCGCGCCTTGGCACCGTTTACCAGCAATACATAACCTGCTACGCGAACGAAATGTTGTTCAAGCGCCACCGACTTATTGGCAAGTCATGGCCATTGTTTCTTCAAAGCAACCCAACTGAGGTAGATCATATGTCTAGCTTTTTTAATCCTGTCTCTATTCATCAGCAAGGCACTACTTTTCCTGTTCGTCGTATGGATTTTGACCTGACAGGTGTCAATAAATACTTCATCAAAAATGACCCCGTGTCTTCTATCCTTTGGGTGGCATTCCAAGCCTACTTTCCTGAAGGCGAGAATTTTTTCGTCGACTCCGTGCGCGACATGCGTGGGCAAATTAAGGATGAACAACTACAAAAGGATGTGGGCGCCTTTATTGGTCAAGAAGCCATGCACGGCAAAGAGCACTATGCTGCTAATAAAGAGTTTAAACGTCAGGGTATTGACGTTATCTCCATTGACAGAGCCACTAAAAAATTTCGTCTTTTTGGCAATCGTCATTTACCCAAGCGCTTTCGTTTAGCACTTACTGCGGCCGCCGAACATTTCACTGGCGTAATCAGCAGCCAAATTGCTCACAGGGACGACTTTCGAAAAAACATCACAGATGAGCGTATAAAAGTGCTTCTTCTGTGGCATGCCATGGAAGAAACTGAACATCGGGCGGTTGCCTTTGATGTTTTTAAACATACCGGTGGTGGTTACCTAACTCGAACATTGGCCATGTCCGTAGTCTCTGCGGGAATAACCCCTGTGGTGCTGTTAGCAATGGTGATATGC
The DNA here is from genome assembly GCA_964473955.1 of uncultured Paraperlucidibaca sp. Classification (GTDB taxonomy): domain Bacteria; phylum Pseudomonadota; class Gammaproteobacteria; order Pseudomonadales; family Moraxellaceae; genus Perlucidibaca. The sequence continues at coordinate 7,055 of CAYYWS010000052.1, forward strand.
CTACGTCAGGACGGAAACTTATTAAACCTGTCTTCTTGGAAGAACTCCTTACAGTACTACTTTGGACGTAACGGTTTTTTTACAGAAGCGCTGCCAGAGCTACTGCAATATTACCGCCCAGGCTTCCACCCCAATGACGCTGACATTCATGAAGTGATGGCGATTTTTCAGCGTGAGTTAGGCATTGATGGTACTAATTTAGCGGCCTAAATGGCTGCGACAACATACTTTTCAGTGTGTTGTCGCTTGCCTCACCAAAGCTTTCCAGCCCGATATTTAGCTGGTCGCCATGGATAGAGGCTTGGCGATAGGTGCCAAACAGCCAATCCCACCAAGGCAAGAAAAAACCATAGTTTGAGTTAGTTTCTGACGGGATCTTTGAGTGATGCACACGGTGCATATCGGGTGTCACTAACAGCTTACGCAGCCAACGATCAAACGCAGGAGCAATCTTAATATTAGCGTGATTAAACAAAGCAGCACTGCTGAGCAGTAACTCAAAAACAAACACCACCTGAACCGAGGCGCCTAGCATCAACACCACCAGCACCTTCCATGCAATAGAGAGTGCAATTTCTAGCGGATGAAAACGCAGTGCCGTGGTGACATCAAATGACCGGTCACTATGATGCAGACGATGTAGACGCCAGAGCAGCGGCCAACGGTGCGTGAGCACATGCTGACCATAAATGCTCAGATCGAGCAGGATAAGTGCTAATAAAAAAGCCAACCAGCTTGGTAACGCAACTAACTGAAATAAACCAAGCCCTTGAGTTTGTGCAAACGCCGCCGCAGCCAGCGCGGTGATTGGCAGCGCCAACTTAACCAACAGTAATGCAAACAGTTGTAATCCAAGGTGGCGATACCAGCGCTGAGTTCGCATTGACACCGTGCGCCAAGGGCGCAGTGCTTCTATCAGCGCCAATGTCATCAACATGCCAATAAAGACCAATAACCGCCACATCATATCGTCAGGCACAGCTCGCCTCATTTACTCAAAATTATGTCATTTAGCAGATAGCAAATTATGCCATTTAACAGACCTTTAAAGGTCTCAGCGTGACTACGATAAAACCTCACCAAAGAGGAGCTGCGCCATGAAAAAGTCAGTTTTAACGTGTATCGGTGCCGCCATATTATCTACCAGCATAACCGTAGTAGCAGATGACAGTTCGATTGTTTATGTCAGCAAAGTTCGTGATTTACAAGATATACAAACACGTTTCTTGATTAATGCTAATGATGGTCGCGCATGGATCAATCTAGTGGCCAATCGTCCATTTGAAGAGAAACCTTATGTTCGTCAGATCTTAGTTGACGGCTTACGTTATGACGCAAACAGTCAGAATGTACTGTTATCTGTTAATGGCAAAGACATCATCTGCGGCACAGCCACAGAGCGTGGTGTCGGTCCGTTCAAAAGCTTGCGTGTTAATGCCAACGGCCAGTGTCAAATCAATACAGAGCTAGTCACCAGAGATCATGACAACGGCTTTGCTGTAAGGCAGGAGCACGTTATTCAAGTTCGATTAGTACCCGCGTCCGCCTGAACCCTCGTAGCCTTTTGCCGGACTTAATAGTCCGGCTTTTTTATACTTAGGTGCTATATGTCACTGATTAAAAATTGTGGTCTTGCCGTTGCCATTGCTAGCTTTAGCCAGCCCTTGTTGGCTCAAACCAACACCATCGAACTGTATGTTGACACCAAAACACAGCAGTTATTTGCTGAGCCCGGTGAAGGCCGCGTCAAACTCGGCAATTTTCGACGCGCAGATGATACCCCCGTAGTACCTACACCTCAGCTAGCAGCAGCCACACCGGTAGCTCAACCCGCTGCCGCCACACCTAATCGCAACACCAGTGTCAATATTCGAGGTTATGTTCAAGCGCGCCATAGCAGCATCTTAGCTGGTGATAAAGGCGTTGACTTGTGGACAGATCGTTCGGTAGGTGACCGCAACTCTATTGCCAATGACAGCTTCTTAATACGTCGTGGTCGTTTGGTTTTCTCTGGCGATCGTGGTGATCATGTGCACTTCTACATTCAGCCTGATTTTGCTTCTGGCGCAGGCACCACGGGTAACGTGTTGCAGCTGCGTGATGCCTATGTCGACCTACATCTTAATAAAGACAAAGTGCATCGCTTTCGTGTTGGCCAGTCTAAAGTGCCTTACGGCTTCGAGAACTTACAATCTAGCCAGAACCGCCTAACGCTTGATCGTGCAGACGCCATGAACAGTGCTGTTCGCGATGAGCGTGACACCGGCATTTTTTATTACTACACACCGACCCATATTCAACAACGATTTGCTGAGATAGCACAGGCAGGTCTTAAGCATTCCGGCAACTACGGTATGTTTGGCTTAGGTGTTTATAACGGGCAAGGTGCCAATCGCCGAGATGTGAATGACACGCTGCACACCGTTGCGCGCGCTACTTGGCCAATGAAGACTAACTCTGGCCAGTTCTACGAAGTGGGTGTGCAAGGCTATACCGGTAAGTTTGTACCGGGCACCTCTAACTTTACCGGCAGCGACGGTATGCGTAATCAGGTAGTGGCCAACTCCGCAGCAAACGATGAGCGCTTTCGGCGTGGCTTTACCGATGAGCGTGTCGGCATCAGTGCCATCATGTACCCACAGCCGTTTGGCTTGCAGGCCGAATGGAATTGGGGCACGACACCTGGCCTAGACAACAACACCCGTCGTATCGAAGAGACCAGTTTAAATGGTGGTTATCTGCAAGCCATGTATAAGCATGACACTGGCAAAGAAAGCGCCATCATTCCGTTTGCCAAGTGGCAGTATTTTGATGGTGCTAATAAGGCAGAAAGTAACGCTCCACGTAACCGTGTTAATGATTGGGAACTTGGTGTGGAGTGGCAACTTAATCGCCAAATCGAGTTGACGGCGGTTTATCACATGATGAATCGCAACAATCTACTCACTGGTAATCGTGCTGACCTTAGCGATTTTGCACGCTTTGATAGCGACGCCCTACGTCTTCAACTTCAGGTGAGCTACTAATCATCATGGCGAAATCAACTGTTCCAGTATTGATTGCATTGTCTTCATCGCTGCTGAGTGCAAACGTGATGGCGCAAGATACAACAACAGGTTGGCTAGCGTGGTTTCATCAACAAGCACTCGATGAGCGTTGGCAATTTGTTGCCGACGCTCAGCTACGCACCGATGATGGTGGCGGGCCACTGCAACAAACCATTATTCGGCCTAGCGTCAGTTATCGGTTGAACTCTGCTCTGTCGTTATCGGCGGGTTATGCCTACGTTGAAAATATTAACCGACAAGGCCCAAACACCATTGAACACCGCCCCTGGCAACAGGCGCTTTTTCGCGGCAATGAAGGCGACCTCTCTTGGGCACATCGAATACGTTTAGAGCAGCGTTTTATTGATCGTCCAAGTGATGATATCTATAGCGATCGCTTACGTTATTTGGTCCGCTTCCAACATAAGTTGCCAAGTTCTGATCGTTATCTGGCATTGCATAATGAAACGTTTATCAATTTGTCTGGCCAAGATCAGCTCAATGGTCGTCGTTTTGATCAAAATCGCTTAGGTGTATTGCTGGGGGTGCCGCTATCAAAACAGATTGCTTTAGAAGCGGGCTATACCAATCAATACATTAAAGGACGTGTCAATGATCGACAAAACCATGTCATCAATATCAATTTGGTATCGCGCTTTTAGCGGCTAACTAGCGACAATGCACCACCGGCAGGTTGCGCCAGTCGGTGGTGTAACAGGGTGAGCGCTCCCCTGCTCGCATATGCCAATCATGACTTAAATCCAAGCTGGCAAAACGCAGGGTATTGCTGCCATGCACACGATTGATGTTGTCCATGAGTGCCATTAAGCGCAAGCGTTTTGGGTCATCGGTGGGCGCAAACAAGTCGGGCTGAGTGCTCTCGGCCGGCATGAGCTGACCGAGCATGACACCACACTTGTGATATTTAAGCCCCGGCCTAAAAATCTGCGCCAAACCCGCCAGTGCAGCTGCCATCAGCACCGAAGTATCTGCCGAAGGATGCGCTAACGGCAGCAAGGTTGTGCGCCGATATGGCTCGTCTTGCTCACGAAATGGATTGGTGCGAATCATGACATAAACATGCTGCGCCACACTGCGCTGCAAACGCAGCTTTTCAGCAGCACGACTGACGTGATGGCACAGTGCTGTTTTGATCGTATCATAGTCTTCAATGACGGTGCCAAACGAACGTGAGGCCATAATTTGCTGCTTGGGCTCGCCCACTTCTTGCAGCGACAAACACGATTCACCGTTTAATTCGCGCACGGTTTTTTCCAGCACAATGCCATAACGCTTACGCAAAGCGATGGGGTTGCAATGCTTTAAATCCAGCACCGTGTTTATGCCATCAGCATTTAGACGCAACGTTAAACGACGACCTACACCCCATACTTCCGACACCGCATACTGCTGCATTAAGGCATCTAGCATGTGCCTAGGATGATCGAGCACATTAAAAACCCCGCCCCAATAATGCTGTTTTTTCGCAATGACGTTAGCAAATTTCGCCAAGGTTTTTGTCGGGCCGATGCCAACACCGCAGCTTAGTTTTACCTGTTTGCGCAACTGGGTACGAATGTGATGGGCGAATTGTGTCGGCTCAGCAAAACCGGCCATATCCAAAAATGACTCATCAATGCTATAGCTTTCCACGCGCGGGCACATATCCTGCAAAATCGACAACATACG
>CAYYWS010000053.1:0-3253 GCA_964473955.1 uncultured Paraperlucidibaca sp.
CTGCTGGATCAGACCTCGCAGCAACAGCGCTTTAATCGTGATGTGCTGAGCACCATGATGGAACATATTGAGCAAGGTATTAGCGTAGTCGATGCTGACATGCGCTTAGTGGCATGGAACAGTCGTTATTTAGAGCTGTTCGACTATCCGCCGGGCATGGTTTATGAGGGCTGCCCCATTGCCGATTTAATTCGTTATAACGCCGAACAAGGCGAATGCGGACCGGGTGAAATTGAAGATCATGTGCGCCGTCGAGTACAGCATTTACGTGATGGCAAACCACATCATATGGAACGTATTCGCCCTGATGGACAGGTTTTAGAAATGCGCGGCCGGCCAATTGCCGGCGGTGGTTTTGTCACCACTTTTGCCGACATTACCCACTTTAAAGAAGTGGAGCGCACCTTGGCTGACCGTGTTGCTCAGCGCACCAAAGAGTCCGAACAAGCCCGCCAACAAGCTGAGCACGCCAACCTTTCAAAAACGCGCTTCTTAGCTGCAGCCAGTCATGACCTATTGCAACCTATGAATGCGGCCAGACTGTTTTCTTCGGCTTTAAATCAATATCCCTCACTCGATAAAGAGGCCAGTACTCTGGCTAAGCAACTCGACAGCTCTCTGCGTGGCGCTGAAGAGTTGTTGTCTGCGCTATTGGATATTTCACGACTCGACGCCGGCGCACTTAACCCCAATCTAGGACCAATCGACCTAAGTAGCCTGATACAAGAGTTATGTGCACAGGTTGAGCCTGTTGCACTACAACGCCAGCTTCACCTGCGCGTTCGCCTGCCAATCAGCGCTGCTTGGGTTATCAGCGACAAACAATGGCTGCGGCGTATTGTGCAAAATCTATTAAGTAACGCGCTACGTTATACCCGTACCGGCAGTGTTTTAGTTGCCATTCGCTGGCGAAAGAATCGTTGGCAAGTGGAAGTGAGAGATACCGGCCCTGGCATTCCTGAAGGCAAAATAAAGCATATTTTTGAAGAGTTTCAACGTGGCGGTGAGTCGTCACCATGGGGCGAAAAAGGCATGGGCTTAGGCCTTGCGATTGTCGATCGTATGGCGCGCATTTTAGGGCATGATATTGCTGTGCATTCGTCATCTGGACGTGGGGCTTGTTTTAGCTTAAACCTTGAGCGCACTGAAGCAGCGATTGGCCAGCATGTGGAAAGTACCAACGACTCAGCACTGCAGACCAGTGAGTTAAATGGCTTGCGTGTGCTCTGTATTGATAATGAACCGGCTATTTTAGCGGGCATGCAAGCGTTGCTGAGCCGCTGGGGCTGCATCGTCAGCCTAGCTGGCACAGGTCATGAGGCCGAACAAGCCTTGACGAGTAGCAACCCTCAGGTCATCTTGTCAGACTATCATTTGGCAAACGATGAAGATGGTTTGGCGCTTTTGATACGCCTAGCTGAAGGCAGAGTGGGAGCATTAGTCACCGCGGATCACAGTGATGAGGTTGCACTGGCGGTTAAACAAGCAGGCTTAGGCTTGTTACGCAAACCACTCAAGCCCGCAGCACTGCGCGCATTTCTTAGCGCAAACCTATAGTCGTGCTGCCATAATAAGTCATCCACACAATGAGTTGTTTGAATGCGTGAATCAATTGCGGTCATCGGCAGCGGCATGGCGGGCCTGACTGCGGCCAAACTAAGTCAACAAGCAGGTCACCATGTCACCGTCTATGAGGCGCAATCCGGCCATGGCATGGATGCTCATAGCTTGTATTTAGACGGTGGTTTAGTAGACGTACCATTACGCGTAATGAGCCCTCAGGCTTGGCGCAGTGTAATTGGGTTAGCAAAGCAGGTCGGCGTTGACACTTACCCTGTGAACACTTACACCTCGTGCAGTTGGTTAGACCAAAGCACGTGGTTTCGTAGCACTCGCCTACCCTTAACTGATTGGCCATTTGTCGGTTCATGGCGCTATTTAAATCGCAACACACTCACCATCACACAAGGGTTTTGGCAGCTCAGCAAACTCACCCAGCAGATTCAAACCCAAGACCAACAGCTCACCTTGGGCGAGCTATTAACAAAGCACCCATTCGACCCGCTGTTCTGGCGCGGCTTAGTGCTACCGATGCTGACAACAATATGCACTTGTCGTGAATCGCACTTAATGGCTTGGCCAGCGAAAGATTTATTAGCGTTGTTGGATATGATTATTCATGGCGACACCTTGCGTCGTTTAACCGGTGGCACGCCAGCATTAGTGCAGGCTCTCACTCAGAACTTAGAGCTCATCGCCAACAGCCCTGTGGTACAGGTACAGCAGCAAGATGATGGCGTATTAGTGCGTAATGAGCGTGGTGATAGTGGCGTTTATGATCGTGTCATTGTGGCCACTGCCACCAAGCAGCTACAGTTTTTGGATACAGAGCAGTTCAGCCATGAGCTCGATTTATTACAAAACATTCGTTTTGATCAAGGTGAGTTATGGGTGCATCGCGACACCCGCTTTTTACCTAAGCGCCGTCAGGACTGGACCGCGCTTAATTTTATGATGCAGCCGAATTTAGATGAGGCCATGTTTACCGTCTGGGTTAACGCAGTTGAGCCTAGCCTGAATGGTACTGAGCCCATTTTACAAACGTGGAACCCGCTCTTTGAACCTAAACCTGAGTCGGTCATTCTGCGTCAACCGTTAGCGCGTGCGGTTGTGCATCAAGGCACACGTGCAGCACAAGATCAGCTGCAGGTCATGCACCAAGAAACTAATCGTCGTGTATTTTTCTGTGGCTCATGGGCCTACCCCGGCGTGCCCTTGCTTGAATCAGCTGTACGCTCGGCCATGGCAGTTGTAAGGCCTTTGTGAGCGCGTCAGTCAACTCGTTATTAGGCGGTCATCAACGGCCAAACTATTGGAATAATCTTGGACTTTGGTCGGCAGCTAAAGATTATGACAGCGCCTGTTGTGCACTTGCCCAGGCACATGCTCAAGCCATCGCATTAAGCGCGCAAGATCGCTTAATTGACTTAGCCTGCGGCAGTGGCGCCAGCCTATTATTTTGGCAACAACACTACGGCTTAAGTCACTGTGTAGGCTTAGATAAAGCCACGCCCCAACGCAGCAAACGCACACAGCTTGTGCGTGGACACTTTGACCGCCTGCCGCTACCAACCTCCTTACAAAGCCAAAGTTTTGATGCTGCTATCTGCATAGATGCGGCCTATCATGCGCAATCTATTGAGGCGTTTTTAGCCACTGCTAAAGCCTTGCTAGTTAGCGATGGTCGCCTCGT
>CAYYWS010000053.1:3353-11191 GCA_964473955.1 uncultured Paraperlucidibaca sp.
GGCGTTAATCCTCTTCCACCACATCAATAATGCGCATGGCCGGATCAAGTTGTAATCGTGCTGCGGCCACCACCGCTTGTGTGCGATTGGATGCGCCCAATTTTTTCAGAATCGCCGTCATATGCGCCTTAATGGTGGCTTCCGACACGTTCAGCTCATAGGCAATTTGTTTATTGAGTAAACCATCGGCCAGCATCATCAATACACGAAACTGCTGCGGTGTTAACTCACGAATTCGACGCGCAATGTCTGCTTCTTCATTGGCCAATGGTGGCAAAGCACCTGCTGCACTCACCGGCAGCCACACATCACCATCAAGCACCTGGCCAATCGCTGTTGACATCAGCTCCAATGAGGATGACTTAGGAATATAACCACTAGCACCATGCGCCAAAGCGCGACGCATCACGCCAGGCTCTTCATTTCCGGATACCACAATCACCGGCAGAGTTGGAAAACGTGCACGCACATGCACAAGGCCAGTAAAGCCAGACGCGCCCGGCATATGTAAATCCAACAACAGTAAGTCTGGCTCGTCTGTTTGCTCTAACAAATTTTGCAAACTGGCGGTGCTATCAGCTTCCAACATTTCAGCTTCAGGAAATAAACTAGACACCGCCCGTTTAAGCGCATCGCGAAACAGGGGATGGTCATCAGCAATGACAAACTTCATGTTTGGTACTCCCCTGCATTCATAAATCGATTTAGGCCGACTTGCGCCCACTAATTAAACTCTCCACCACCGACGGATCCGCCAGCGTTGAGGTATCGCCCAAACCATCAAACTCATTGGCCGCAATTTTACGCAGAATCCGGCGCATGATTTTACCTGATCGAGTTTTTGGCAAGCCCGGCGCCCACTGAATCATATCTGGTGCGGCAATAGGTCCAATTTCTTTACGCACATGAGCCACTAACTCTTTGCGTAAAGCCTCACTGGATTCAACACCTGCCTGCAGCGTGACATAACTAAAAATGCCCTGACCCTTAATATCATGCGGGAAACCAACAACTGCTGCTTCAGCAACCGCAGGATGCGACACCAGCGCACTTTCAACCTCTGCAGTGCCCATGCGATGACCGGAAACGTTTAGGACGTCATCAATACGGCCCGTAATCCAGTAATAGCCGTCTTCATCACGTCGCGCACCATCACCGGTGGTGTAAACACCAGCAAAGGTTTTAAAGTAGGTGTCGATAAAGCGCTGATGGTCACCGTATACCGTGCGCATTTGTCCTGGCCATGAATCAGCAATAACCAAATTGCCCTCACAGGCGCCCTCGAGGACATTGCCCTCATTGTCTAAAATCATTGGGCGAATACCAAAATATGGCCGCGTGGCAGAGCCCGGCTTTAATGCTGTTGCCCCTGCCAAGGGTGAAATTAGCGCACCACCGGTTTCTGTTTGCCACCATGTATCCACAATTGGACATTGGCTATTACCAACCACACGGTGGTACCAGTTCCACGCCTCTGGGTTGATTGGTTCACCGACTGAACCTAACAAACGCAGGCTGGTGCGCTTACTGATCAGAACCGGCGCATCACCTTCACGCATCATGGCGCGAATGGCGGTTGGAGCCGTGAATAGAATCGTGACCTGATGCTTATCAACCACCTGACCAATACGCGACCAATCCGGATATTGCGGCACACCTTCAAACATCACCGTGGTTGAACCATTCGATAGTGGACCGTACAAGGTATAAGTATGGCCAGTTACCCAACCCACATCAGCAGTACACCAGAACACGTCGTTGGCACGAATATCAAACACATTGGCATAGGTGCTGGTGGCATAGACCAAATAACCACCGGTGGTGTGCAACACGCCCTTGGGCTTACCGGTAGAGCCCGAGGTATACAAAATAAATAATGGCGCCTCGGCACTCATGGCGACCGCAGGACAGTCAGCCTCTGCTGCCGCCATTGCATCGTGATACCAAACATCGCGGCCATTCACCCACGCTACCGAACCACCGGTACGCTTAACCACCAATACCGTTTTCACAATGGCGCCGGCGGCAGTGGCAACTGCTGCATCGACATTCGCTTTTAGCGGTATACCTTTGCCACCACGTAAGCCTTCATCGGCAGTGATTACAATGGTTGATTGGCAGTCATCAATGCGACCCGCCAGCGCATCTGGTGAAAAACCACCAAACACCACCGAGTGCACAGCACCAATGCGTGTACAGGCCAACATAGCCACCGCCGCCTCTGGAATCATCGGCATATAAATTGTGACTCGATCACCCGCTTTAACGCCTTGAGCCTTAAGTACATTGGCAAAACGGCAGACATCGGCATGTAGCTCGCGGTAACTAATACGACGACTTTCTGCCGGATTATCACCCTCCCAAATAATGGCCGTTTTATCACCGCGCTCAGCCAAATGGCGATCTAAGCAGTTCGCCGAGACATTAAGCTCACCGTCTTCGTACCAACGAATATGTAAGTCTTCGGGCTGATAAGAAACATCTTTGACCTTAGTAAAAGGCTTCATCCAATCAACAATTTGACCCTCACCCGCCCAAAATTTTTCTGGATTTTGAATCGACTCCTCATAGCGACGCAGATAATCCGCCTCGTTATGGCGAGCGCCGGTATAGCTAGATGGAACAGGATGAATGGTTGAATCAGACATGCTACTACCCTCAGGTCTTTTCTATTTATATGTGTTTGAGTATGGCCAATCATAACCACAAAGCTAGTTAGTCTTTAGTCTTAAGACATTATGCTACCGACCAAAGACTAATATCAGTCAGCAAGCATGAGCGCTATACCAGTCCTACTCATCTAAGGAGCTGGAAAAATGCGTCTACCTAGAATGTTGCCAAAAAAGACTGCCATTGCATTAGCACTTTTACCATTCGCGCTTAATGCGCATGCCGACATGCACAGTGAAATCGAAGCGTTAAAAGCACGACTGAATCAACTCGAAAGTCAGCTAGCGGAACAACGAAGCGCCGACACACCGCGCTCAACCACAGTTGCCAGCAAGCCCGGCATCCAAGTTGGCGACACTCAATTCCAAATTGGTGGTTATGTCAAAGTTGACGCTATGATGAGTCGATTCTCTGCCGGTGAAGTGGCTGGTGGATCTCCTGCTCGTGACTTCCACGTGCCTTCAGCAACACCTGTGGGTAATGGCGCTGCCAGCCAAGTATTTGATGCGCACGCCAAACAAACACGGGTATTCCTAAGAACTACTACGGCTACTGAGTCTGGTCAAAACATTAATGGTTTTATCGAGATTGACTTCCAAAGCCCAGGCCGAGGAAATGAACGTATAACCAATAACTACGACCCGGGCCTTCGTCATGCTTATCTCAGTTATGGTAATTGGTTAGTTGGCCAAACTTGGACCACCTTTCAAGATCTCGGCGCACTGCCCGAGACAGTTGACTTTGTCGGCGCATCGGATGGCACAACCTTTGGTCGTCAACCGCTGATTCGTTATACCAAGGGTAATATCCAGGTTGCTCTAGAAAACCCAGAGTCATTTATTAAGCCCACAGACAGCGTCAGTGTAGACACCGATGACAATTCCTTACCTGATCTCATTGCACGCTACACTCATAAAGCTGATTTTGGCCATATCAGCGTCGCTGCCTTAGGCCGTCAAATTAAATCCAAACAATCCGCTACAAATCAAAAATCTAATACCGGTGTTAGTGATACAGCCTTTGGTGGCGGCATCAGTCTTTCCGGAAAAGTGAAAGTGGGTGCACTCGACGATATTCGTTTTATGATGACGCATGGCAGTGGTATTGGTCGTTACGTCGGCTTAGGCGCTGTTCCTGATGCTGATATAGTAAACGGAGAACTGAAAGCAAATACCGTGAGCGCCGGTTACGTTACTTATCGGCACTTTTGGACTGAAAAATTGCGCTCTAGCTTTCAAGTTTCAGGCTTGGTTGCAGACAATAAAGCAAAAAATGCTGTTGCAACAAAGCGTAATGTTTCCGGCTTAACCAATTTGATTTATTCCGTTACACCAAAACTAGAGGTCGGTGCTGAGTATTTGCACAGTAAACGAACCGTGGAAAGCAAAGACGATGGCGCCCTTGACCGCCTGCAAGTCATGGCTAAATATAGCTTTTAATTGACAATATAGCCTCGTCAGTACGGCAGCCGCTGAACGAGGCTTGGGCATCACAGAGTCGACACAAAAAATCACTAAAGTGTACTGGTAAACCTGCCAACTCAGGTCTAAGTTAGTACTTATAGTGAACACTCATGGAGGTCGGTTATGTTGACTATAGCAACCGCTGCCCACGTCACCTCAATTCCGCAACTCACCATTAATGGTCAGCTTAGACCGCTTTTGAAGCCGCTCACCTTGCATGGCTCGAACTGGCTCACCCTGCCTTGGATAGTCTTAGGCTGGTTTGCGGCCGTGGGCATTGCCAACGGTGGTGGAGGGCAATGGATTGTACTGCTTTGCCTAAGCATGCTGTGCGCATTAAAGCAATCCTCAACGGTTGCCGAGCTTTCCGGTGTTACGCTGTTTTTACGAGATGGCATCTTAGGCCAGTATGCTAAAACCATTCCATGCTCCAGCATCCACACCATTTGGTTAAGACAAAATGCGCTGATGCGACTGTTTGATGTCGGCCGTGTGGGCATGACAACTTATGAGGGCAAAACTTACCTTAGCCCGCTTATTCAACAGCCTAGCATGCTAAAAAACGCGATCATTGAGCTGGCCGCAAACCGGCAGCCATTATGGCTACCGTCCGATCAGCAAATCACGCTTGACGAACCATTTTAAACCGCTTGTTAAAACAAGCGGTTTAAGCCGTTCAGTGCAGCCACTCGGTAGGCCTCAGCCATGGTCGGATAATTAAACGTGGTATTCACAAAGTAATGTAATGAGTTTCCAGGCTGACGCATTACTGCCTGACCAATGTGAACAATTTCTGCCGCGTTATTACCAAAACAGTGAATGCCTAAAATTTCCATCGTTTCACGATGGAATAAAATCTTCAGCATGCCCACCACATCACCCGAAATTTGCGCGCGCGCCAAGTGCCGGAAAAAGGCCTGCCCCACTTCATAAGGTACGCAGGCATCGGTAAGCTCTTTTTCCGTTTTACCCAAGCATGAAATTTCAGGAATGGTGTAAATTCCGGTGGGCACATCGGTAACCCTTGGCACATCTTCACTGCCTGTAATGTGTGCAGCAGCACAACGACCTTGGTCATAAGCCGCAGAAGCCAACGCGGGTGGGCCAATCACATCTCCCACCGCATACACATTAGCGCACTCAGTTTGGTAATGCTCAGACACGGCTAACTGACCACGGCCATTGGCTTTTAAACCAATCACATCTAAGCCCAACTGGGCAGTATTACCCGTACGACCGTTACACCATAAAATCGCATCGGCTTTGATTTTTTTACCTGACTTCAGATGCATTACCACGTGGTCATCAAAAGCTTCTACGCGTTCATACTCTTCCTGATTGCGAATCAGCACACCTAAGTCACGCAAGTAATGCGACAAAGCATCGGCGATCTCATCATCCAAAAATGACAGCAGCTGTGGTTGGCTATTGATGAGGTCTACTTTGTAGCCCAAACCGACAAAAATAGAGGCGTACTCGCAGCCAATGACACCCGCACCATAAATAATTAGCTTTTGAACGGGGTAGTCTAAACGTAAGATTTTGTCGCTATCGAATACACGTGGGTGATTAAAGTCGATGTCATCTGGTTGGTAAGGGCGGCTACCAGTCGCAATTACTGCATGATCAAAGCTTAGCCGCTCACTTAAACCATCCTCACGCACCACTTTTAATTCGTTGGCACTCACAAACTGAGCTTGGCCATTAAAAACATCCACATTATTGCGCTCAAAAAAACGCTGATGAGTGCTGACTTGCAACTCAATTACACGATGTGCACGAGCCAGTACTTGCGAAAGAGGTAACGAGCGAATGTCGGCCATTCGTGATAATAGTGGGTCACGACGAAAGCGCATCAGGTTATAGACGGTTTGACGCAATGCTTTTGATGGAATGGTACCAACATGTGCACAGTTGCCGCCGACATCGGAGCGCACATCAATCACTGCCACTCGCCGTCCATCTTTGACTAATTTCATGGCAGCGCCTTCACCCGAAGGGCCTGCACCAATTACTACGGCATCGTAATGCGTCACCATCGTTACTACTCCTGTTTAACTAAGTCTTAGACTACGAAAAAATCCCTCTCAAGACTATTGTCGTTTGGGCTAATCGTGGTCACCTGCGCTACACTCTGCACCATGAATGAGGTGAATCATGAATAACCCCGCTACCCCCCCTAGCCGCATCGAAACGGGTGTGAAATTACGTGGTGCCGAAAAAATGGCGCGCATCCCGGTCAAAATCATTCCGACTGATGAGTTGCCGCGAAAGCCAGACTGGATTCGCGTGCGCGTCAAAAATCCGGGCGAAGTGCAGCGTATTAAGGGGTTACTGCGGGAGCAGCGACTGCATACCGTTTGTGAGGAAGCAGCCTGTCCAAATTTGGCCGAATGCTTTGGTGGTGGCACAGCAACCTTTATGATCATGGGTGATATTTGCACACGTCGCTGCCCATTTTGCGATGTGGCACATGGCCGCCCCAATGCCTTAGATGCAGACGAGCCACGTCATTTGGCCGAAACTGTCGCTAACCTCAAGTTGAAATATGTTGTGGTCACATCGGTAGATCGTGATGACTTAAAAGATGGTGGCGCTCAACACTTTGTCGATTGCATTAAATCGGTGCGTGAACTGAATCCCAACACTAAAATGGAAATCTTGGTGCCGGACTTCCGAGGACGCATGGATATTGCATTGCGTTTAATCAGCGAATGCCCACCGGATGTGTTTAATCACAATATTGAAACCGTGCCGCGCTTGTATAAAGCCATTCGTCCCGGTTCTGACTATCAACACTCATTACAGCTTCTTAAGCGCTTTAAACAAGAGCGCCCAGACATTGCCACTAAGTGCGGCCTGATGGTGGGCATTGGTGAGACTGAAGAAGAAGTTATGGCGTTGCTGCGTGATTTAAAAGACCATGATGTTGATTTGGTTACTATTGGGCAGTACTTACAGCCGTCAAAAACTCATGCCCCTGTTGACCGTTTTGTGCACCCTGATGAGTTTGCACGTTATGCCGCTTTTGGTCGTGAGTTAGGCTTTAGGAATATTGCGAGTGGGCCCATGGTGCGCTCAAGCTACCATGCCGACTTACAGTTTGCGGGCGTTGATGTCACAGCCCTAGCTTAAAAACTAAGGCAGCGCCTGCTGAATTTTGGCCAATGTGTTCGCTATGGCGGGATGATCAGACAGCTCAACGGCACGCTGAGCCAAAGGTAATGCCTGCTGTGGCTGACCACGCTGCAGCAGCGAATAGGCTAAGTTGTTCAATAGAAACGGCTGATCTGGCAATGCGACTAAACCTTCTCGTAATACCTGTTCACCAGCCTCTGCGTGCTGTTGCTCAGCAACTAGTTCGGCCTGTGCTAGCCACAAAACCGGCTGATCAGGCCAACGCTTTATTGCTTGTGTTAGGCCTTTCTGTGCAGCCTCAGGATTGACGCGACGCATATCTAACAAGATCTGCAAAACATCATTAGCAACCAAAGAATCTGGCCAGTCACGAGCAACTGGCAGTAGGCGAATGGCCCAACGATCAGCCCTAGCCCAAGTGCGATCAAATACCGAATAGGAAATGCTCAAGCGCTCCGTTGGGCCCGAACGTAAAATAAAATGGCCGCGCTCGGCATCTACCCCAATTACCACGGCGTAATGCCACAGTGGATACCACGACAAACCATTGTTTTGTCGCACAATCAC
>CAYYWS010000054.1:0-11150 GCA_964473955.1 uncultured Paraperlucidibaca sp.
CGTGACTTGGCTGTATTAATTGAGCAGCGCCTTGAGCTGCGTGTCATTCCGCTGAAGCGTATTGTGTCGGATTATGAGCGCACGTTGCTGGATGAAACTGACTTAGCCCGTGAGGCCGACAACACTCGCCAATTACGTTTAAATTTCACCAATTCACCGCTGTTTTATGTACCGGAAGTGCATGAGGCAAACAACAGCCGCCAGTTGATGATTGCCGAGCGTATTGAAGGGGTGCCAATCAATGATCACGCCACGTTTGCACGCCTAGGCATAGACCGCCAACGCTTAGCCGAAAAAGGCCTAACCATTTTTTTCACGCAAGTGTTTCGTGACAACTTTTTCCATGCCGACATGCATCCTGGCAATGTTTATGTGGAAACCGGCAATCCTGCCGACCCGCGCTTTATTGGTTTGGACTGCGCCATCATTGGCTCACTACCTAGCCACGATCAGCTCACTATTGCCCAAATTGCGCTAAGCCTAATTCAGCGTGACTTCACTCAGTTGGTACGCATTGCCGCACAAGCTGGTTGGATTCCGGCACAGGCACCGTTAGAGCGAATTACACAAGAAGTTCGCCGCCTAGTTGAGCCAGTGCTCTCCAAACCAATTGATCAAGTCCAGCTAGCACCAATTTTAGCAGGCTTGTTAGACATGGCACGTGAACATGAACTGCTGATACCGCCACAGTTTGTGCTGCTATTAAAAACGCTGATTCATGTCGAAGGCTTAGGCCGTGAACTCTATCCCGCACTGGATATATGGAGCCTTGCTAAGCCACTGCTGAAACAGTGGCTAGAAGACCGTATTGGTCCGCGCGCGTTAATGCGTCGCATCAAAGAAGACACCCCGATTTATTTAGCCGGGATGCCAGACTTACCGCAGCTGGCTTTTGATGCGCTGACTCAAATGCGCCAGCACGGACAATGGCAAAGTCGCCAACTGCAAGCGCTCACTCAGCTGCAAAACACCCTACTACGCCAACGCCGCCATGACGTGGTGGCCTTAAGCCTTGTGGTGATGGGTTCGGTGGCAGCGCTCGCTGGTCACTTAGGCAATCACAATATTTTGCTGGTGAGTGGCGCTATCGTTGCCAGTATTTCCTTAATTTCGCGTATGCTTGCTCGATGAATACTGTCTCGACAACATGGTTAGATGAAGTGCGCTGGAATGACCAGGGCTTAGTCACGGCTGTTGCCCAAGACTGGCAAAGCGGCCGTGTGCTCATGGTGGCTTGGATGAACCGTGAGGCACTGACATTAACGGTGCAAGAGCAGCGCGGCATTTATTGGTCACGCTCACGCAACCGTTTATGGCGTAAAGGTGAAGAGTCTGGTCATGTCCAGTTACTGAAAGAGCTACGCTTAGACTGTGATGGTGACGTCGTTATTTTAATGATTGATCAGGTTGGCGGCATGGCCTGCCACACCGGTCGTGAATCCTGCTTTTATCGTCGTTTTGAGCAAGGCCAATGGCAGATTGTTGATCCCGTGCAAAAAGACCCTAATGAGATTTATACATCATGAGCGATATTTTGCAGCAACTGGCGGCCACCCTCGCCGAGCGCAAACAAGCAGCGCCTGATAGTTCCTATGTTGCCAGCTTGCACCATAAGGGCTTGAACAAAATTCTAGAAAAAGTCGGCGAAGAATGTGTAGAAACCATTTTGGCCGCTAAAGATGCACAGCAATCCGGCAAGGCTGACGATGTCATTTATGAGACCGCTGACCTTTGGTTTCACACATTGGTCATGTTAAGCGAGCTTAATCTGCACCCTGACGATGTACTTAGCGAGTTGGCACGGCGTATGGGCCTGTCAGGCCATGCCGAAAAAGCGTCAAGATCGACAACGAATTAACTGTTTTTACCTGGAGTCCGCTCATGCTATCTGGTATTTCGCTTCCACAAATTCTGATTATCGCGTTAATCATTATTTTGCTTTTTGGCACTTCCAAATTGAAAAATCTTGGCAAAGACTTAGGCGGTGCCATCAAGGGTTTTAAACAATCCATGAAAGAAGAAGACGATGCGCCTGCTGACAAAACGCAAAATTTGACTCACGAAAAGCGCATGGATACACCAGAAGAAAAGTCCAAGTCCAACACTCATCAGGACTAATTCAATATGTTTGATATTGGCCTGACCGAACTCATCGTATTGGCCATTATTGCCTTGGTGGTACTAGGCCCTGAAAAGCTACCGCACGCAGCACGCATGGCCGGCGCTTGGATGGGTCGTATCCGCCGGATGATTATCAATGTGCAAGCGGACATTGAAAGTGAAGTCGCCGCACAGGAAATGCGCGAACGTATTCGCAAAGAAATGGAAAAGGTCACTTCATTGGAAACGACTGAATCACGTGACGACGAGCCAACCAAGCCGACATGACGCGCAATCTTAAACCTGAAAACCATCAAGACATGCCGCTGATTGGCCATTTGGTCGAACTACGCGGCCGGCTGATTCGCATTCTTGTTGTGCTATTAGTGATTTTCTTATCACTGCTTTATTTCGCTAATGATCTTTACGCCGGCCTGTCAGCTCCATTGCGCGCTTTGCTGCCAGAAGGCAGCACAATGATCGCCACCGATGTCACCTCGCCCTTATTAGCACCGTTTAAGCTCACCTTTTATGTCGCAGTCTTTATTGCCATCCCTTATATCCTGCATCAATTCTGGGGGTTCATTGCACCTGCGCTTTATCAGCATGAACGGCGAATTGCCATTCCATTGGTAGCTTCCAGCATCTTTTTATTTTACCTAGGTGTGGCCTTTGCCTACTTTGTCACGCTACCAGCCATACTTGGCTTCTTCACCACGATAGGCCCCAGTGAAGTGGCTATCATGACCGACATCAATCTCTACCTGAGTTTTGTGCTGAAGTTGTTTGTAGTGTTTGGCATTACCTTTGAAATCCCCATCGCCATTATTATTTTAGTCGCTGCCGGCTTAACCACCCCCGCCTCACTGGCTGAAAAGAGACGCTATATCATTGTCGGCTTTTTTTCGCTGGCCATGTTCTTCACCCCACCAGATGTGCTGTCAATGATCATGCTCGGGGTGCCAATGATTCTGTTGTTTGAGTTGGGACTGTTTGCCTCTCGTTTTTTTCAAAAAACGCCTGAGATAGATACAGAGTAACGGTTCGTTTTTTATTGTATAGATTGTGTATTTCTGGCTTCCAAAAGCCAACAAAAGCGCTACCCTGCGACCACAAACCAACTCTACAAACCAACAAAAAACCATCCAGACTTCTGAGGCAATCATGAACATTAAAATTTTGGCCTTAGCCACTGTTGTAGCCCTTGCCGGCTGTACCAACAACGAAGATGAACTAAATACTGGCTCACCAAACACCAGCAATAACCCAACAGAACAACCTACTGAACCAAACAATGGGGGTGGTGGCACCGGGGGTGGTGGCACCGGTGGTGGCGACACATCCGAGCCACCAGTCGCCTCAACTTGCTTCGGCATTGAAGGCCCTCTGGATGATGTTCAATGCACACTAAGCGAACAAGTTTTTGGTGCCTTAATTAGCAATATCCCTGCAGAAGCTCCAGAACAACTTCCTTTAGCTCAGCTACTCACCTGCGTCGATAACACGGTTTCACTACGCGCACTTGATTTAGTTGATGCTCTTGCTGCCAGTGCAGATCCATCATCACTGAACGACCCAGCTAATGCACCTTTAGCGACCGCTGTAAGCGATCTGTTAGGTTCTGTTGGTGGCTTATTACTCTCTGCTGCTGGTCAAAATGATGGTAACTGCCAGTTAGACCTAGCAGGTGGTGGTCTGCCCGGTGGTGACGCTGGCTTTCCAGGCGCTGATAGCCTCCCTGGCTTAGACCAACTGATGGCGTTATTAGGTGGCGCTGGTAATGGCGACAACCCATTAGACCCAGCTCAATTAGCGGCAATTTCTGATGGCTTACTGTTGCTTTCTGAACAGCTCCGTAATGCTTCTACAGGCCCTGCTGATGCAGCACCACTGGTTCCTGAGGTTTTAGAATTAGTGGCAGACCTGATTGACGACCTTGGTCAAGTATTAAGCGACCCAACTGCTGCACCGGATAGCCTACAGCTTTTGGTGACTAACTTAGCCGCGAACTTGCAGGCTCTTCCTGAGTCGCTGTTAGCACTTGGTGGTGGCGATGCTCCTGGCCTGCCTAGTGCTTCCGACAACCCATTTGCAGGAACTCCACTAGAGTCTCTCGGTGACATTTTGGGCACCATTCTTTCTGCTGGTGGCAGCTTTGGCGGCACATCAACTGATAATAACCCGTTAGCTAACACTCCATTAGCACCACTAGGTGTTGTGCTAGCTCCGCTATTTGGACTGTTATCGTTTTAAGTAATACCCCTCCCAAAAAGGCCAGCCAATCGCTGGCCTTTTTTATGGCTAATGTGTCTACAGACTGTGTAATAGCCAACGCTAGTGGCTATTGTCATCGTCAGTAAATGAATACTGTCGTCTGGTTTAAACGTGATTTACGACTGCATGATCATGCAGCCCTAACCCAAGCAATAGCTCAAGACGGCTCGGTGCTGCCAGTTTATATTTTTGATCATGACTGGTGGTGCGCAGAGGATGCCAGCTGGCGCCAATTAGGCTTTGTGCTTGAGTCTTTGGCTGACTTAGACCGCGCCTTAAGACGTTTGGGCTCTCGTTTATATCTTATGGCAGGTGAGCCCTTACAGTGTCTGCAAACACTGCATCAAGAGTTTCCTTTTCAAGCGCTGCACAGCCATCAAGAAACCGGAAATGCCATTAGCTTTGCCAGAGACAAACGCATAACGCACTGGTGCAATTCAAAACAGATTAAATGGCAGCAGCCTCGTGCATTTGCCGTTTATCGTGGCCCACTCAATCGCGATCACTGGGATAGCCTCTGGCAGCAACACATGCAGCAGCCAGTGTTGCCAGCACCGCTAAAGCTGAACCCGCCACAATCCGCACCCCGCCCCATGCTGTGGTCTGAATGTCAGCAGCTATTAGCAACATGGCCAATTAATGGCAGAGATATCGCTGAGCGCCAACGAGGTGGTCGGCAAAATGCCTTGTTAGTCTGGCAACAGTTCCTTCACGTCCGTGGCATTAACTATCGGCAATCATTGTCCAGCCCACTGCGTGCTGCACTTGGCAACTCCCGCCTCAGTGCTTATTTAACCTGGGGCTGTCTATCGTTGCGCGAAATTGTGCATGAGCTTCAGCAACAGAAGCTGACATTGGCAAAAACACCTAATAATCCTTGGCAGGCGGAACTCAACGCCTTTAAGTCTCGCCTGCATTGGCACTGCCACTTTATTCAAAAGTTTGAAACAGAGCCCGAGATCGAATTCCACAATATGAATCGCGGTTTTGATGGAATGCGAAATGAAGCCAGCTTGAGTAATGAGGAGCAGCTTCGACTGGATGCATGGTGCTCAGGCAAAACTGGCTACCCACTAATTGATGCCTGTATGCAGATGTTAATTCAAACTGGTTGGATCAACTTTCGTATGCGCGCCATGTTAATCAGCTTTGCAACACAACACTTATGGCTGCATTGGCGGCAACCGGGGCTGCACCTTGCCCGCCTATTTGTTGATTACGAACCCGGCATTCATTTTTCGCAATTACAAATGCAAGCCGGCGTTACCGGCATTAATGCCTTACGGGTTTACAACCCCGTAAAACAACAACGTGACCAAGACCCCGATGGCGTATTTGTGAGGCGCTGGCTGCCAGCCTTGCGCAAGGTACCAACCACCTATTTATGTGAGCCTTGGCGCATGCCGCTGAGTGTGCAAGAACGTGTGGGTTGCGTTATTGGGCGAGACTATCCAGCACCGATTGTGGCTCATGAGGACGCCGCCAGATCAGCCAAGGCCAAATTACACGCCTGGCGACAACAGCCACATATCCGCCACTTAGCAACACAGGTCATGCAGCAGCATGGCAGTCGCAAAAAAATGTCTCGCCGAGTAAAAGCCGCAAAAACAGCCGTTATCAATCGTGATCAACTCTCGCTCGATTTCATGTGAATGGTGTAAGGTTGGGTTATGAATATTGATCGAATTAAATCCCAACTAGCCCAGCTAATTGCCCTGCCCAGCATTACTTGCACAGACCCGAAACAGGACATGAGCAATGTTGCTGTGGTCGAGCTTATTGCGTTATGGGCTCAAGACCTTGGTTTTCGCTGTGAAATCATGCCGGTGGCCAAGGGCAAAGCAAACTTAATTGCCACCTTAGGCGAAGGTAGTAACGGCTTAGTATTTTCTGGTCATACCGACACCGTGCCTTACGACCCTAGCAAATGGCAAACCGACCCATTCACATTAACCGAGCGCGATGGCCGCTGGTATGGCTTGGGCAGCACCGACATGAAAGGCTTTTTTCCATTAGCCTTAGCCGCGGCTGAAGTTGCCGCCGCCGCGGTACGTAATGGCCACCGCCTAAAAGCGCCATTGATTATTTTGGCCACCTGCGACGAAGAAACCAGCATGGCTGGCGCCCGCGCCCTGCTCGACTCTGGCAGACCTAAAGCACGCTTTGCCGTCATCGGCGAACCCACCAGCCTTAAGCCATTACGCATGCAAAAAGGCGTGATGATGGAGCGTATTATCATTGAGGGCCGCAGTGGTCACTCGAGTGATCCAAGCCTTGGTCACAATGCACTCGATGCCATGCACGACGTCATTAGCGAGCTAAAACAATATCGCCAAACACTGGCTGAGCAGTGGCATAACCCACTCTTCACCGTGCCCACGCCAACGCTTAATTTAGGCTGCATTCATGGTGGCGATAACCCCAACCGTATTTGCGCTCAATGTGAATTGCAATTTGACTTACGCCCACTGCCCGGCATGGACATGGCAGAGTTACGCCATGCCATTCGGCAACGCATCAACCCGTTGGCTGAGCGCCATCAGGTCAGCATTGTGCAGTCGCCTTTGTTTGATGGTGTACCGCCGGTTGAAACCGCTGCAGACTCGCCCATCGTGACACTGGTTGAAAGCCTAACCAATCAAGTCGCCGGGGCTGCCGCCTTTGGTACAGAAGCGCCTTATTTAAAGCAATTAGGCATGGATACCATCATCTTTGGGCCAGGCGATATCAACACCGCACACCAGCCTGATGAGTACTTAAGCGTGGCCAATATCGCGCCAACTATCCGAACTTTAGAAACATTGATACAACGCTTTTGCCTGTAAGGCCGCAAGCCCTATACAATCAGTTTTTTAGACCATAGCAGGGCAGCATCTTGAGCAGCCAGAATCCATTCCAAGACACCATGTCGGACCAGTATGTGCACTGGTTCCGTAACTCCGCACCTTATATCAACGCACATCGCGGTAAGACCTTTGTTTTACTGTTTGGTGGCGAAGCGGTTAACCACGAAAACTTTCGTAATATCGTGCATGACATCGCGCTATTGCACTCACTGGGCATCAAGCTTGTGCTGGTTCACGGCGCGCGCCCACAGATTGACGAAAACCTAGTTGAGTACGGCTTAGAAACGCCTTACCACAATGGTCTGCGCGTCACGACACGGGCAGCGCTGCGTTGTGTCATGGATGCTGTTGGCGCCATTCGTTTAGAAATTGAAGCGCTGCTATCGATGGGGTTATCGAACTCACCCATGTTCGGCGCCAAGATCGATGCTGTGTCTGGCAATTTTATTACCGCCAAACCCTATGGTGTGCGTGATGGTGTTGACTTCTGTTTGACCGGCGAAGTGCGTGCGGTAGACACCGAAGTCATCAATAAAAATTTAGCCAGTCATCACATCGTCATTCTTGGCCCTACCGGCTACTCGACCACGGGTGAAGTTTTTAATCTGCTGGCTGAAGATGTCGCGGTATCGGTGGCGACCGCACTGCAAGCAGACAAGCTCATCTGCCTAGGCGAGCGCGAGGGCATTGTTGGTGATGATGACGAACGTTTATTGCGCGAAATGATCCCCAATGAGGTTGATCAGTTCTTACGTAACAAAACCTTAGACACCGAACTGTTGCGTCATATGAATGCCGCACGCGATGCCTGCCGTGAAGGCGTTAAACGCATACACATCATTTCCTATGCGCGTGACGGTGCCTTGCTGCAAGAGTTATTCACCCGTGATGGCTCCGGCACACTGATCACCCATGACCCCTACGAAGAAATTCGTACGGCAGAAATTGAAGACGTAGGCGGCATCATCGATCTGATCGAACCTTTAGAGGAAGAAGGTATTTTGGTGCGTCGTGAGCGTGAGAAGCTCGAAAACGAAATTTCTCGATTTGCGGTGGTTGAACGCGACGGCATGATTATTGGCTGTGCCGCACTGTACCCGCTACCGGTTATTTCAGGCGAAGATCCTGCCGGCGAAATTGCCTGCGTGGCAATACACCCTAACTACCGCAAAAGCGACCGTGGCAGCGAACTGATGACCTTCTTAGAAAAGCGTGCCATTAGCAAAGGCCTACGCAAGCTGTTCGTACTCACCACGCGCACCGGCTTATGGTTCCAAGAGCACGGTTTTGTTCCAGCATCTGTTGATGAGCTGCCAAAATCGCGCCAATCACTTTATAACTTCCAGCGCAATTCGCTGGTCTTTAGCAAACCGCTTTAAGGACACTGTTTCATGACAAAAATCACCGACAATATGCGTAAGCACTCCTCACAGGTTGTTGATGGTGTAGAGGCCACACCTGCCCGCGCCATGCTGCGTGCTGTTGGCTTCACTGATGACGACTTTAAAAAACCACAGATCGGTATCGCTTCGACATGGGCCAATGTCACGCCCTGCAATATGCACATCGACAAGCTAGCTGAAGAGGCCGAAAAAGGCGCCAATGACGCCGGTGGTAAAGGGGTTATTTTTAACACCATCACCATCTCTGATGGCATTGCCAACGGCACCGAAGGCATGAAGTATTCTTTGGTATCACGTGAAGTGATCGCCGACTCGATTGAAACCGTTGTAGGCTGTGAAGGCTTTGACGGCATCGTTGCAGTCGGTGGTTGTGACAAAAACATGCCCGGTTGCATCATCGGTATGGCACGCCTGAATCGCCCATCCATTTTTGTTTATGGTGGCACCATCAAGCCTGGTTATGGCCACACCGACATCATTTCGGTTTTCGAGGCGGTAGGTCAGCATGCCAAAGGCGACATCGACTTAATTCAAGTCAAACAAATTGAAGACACTGCCATTCCCGGCCCTGGCTCCTGTGGTGGTATGTACACTGCTAACACCATGGCTTCAGCCATTGAAGCACTCGGCATGTCACTACCGGGCTCATCAGCTCAAGATGCTATTTCTAGCGACAAAGCCTCTGACTGCTTCCGTGCCGGCCAACAAGTGCTTGAATTACTCGCGCGCGATATCAAGCCTCGCGACATCATGACGCGCAAGGCATTTGAAAACGCGATTCGTGTGATTATTGCTTTAGCGGGTTCAACCAACGGTGTCTTGCACTTATTGGCGATGGCGCATGCAGTCGACGTCAAACTGACACTGGATGACTTTGTTGAGCTGGGTAAAACCACACCGGTTTTGGCCGACTTACGCCCGTCAGGCAAATACATGATGTCTGAATTAGTAGCCATTGGCGGTATTCAGCCGCTGATGAAGCGCATGTTAGATGCTGGCTTATTACATGGCGATGTCATGACCGTTACCGGCAAAACCATGGCGGAAAACTTAGCCGATGTTGCTGACTATCCTGAAGGCCAAGACATTATTCGTCCGTTTGATAACCCCATCAAAAAAGACTCTCACTTAGTCATTTTGAATGGCAACTTATCACCCACCGGTTCAGTGGCCAAAATCACCGGTAAAGAAGGTTTGCGCTTTGAAGGCTCCGCTCGTGTGTATCACGGTGAAGAAGCAGCACTTGCTGGCATTTTGAATGGCGAAGTGGTTGCTGGTGACGTTATTGTTATTCGCTACGAAGGCCCCAAAGGCGGCCCTGGGATGCGTGAAATGCTGTCACCAACCTCCGCCGTCATGGGCAAAGGCTTAGGCAAAGACGTAGCCTTGATTACCGATGGTCGTTTTTC
The DNA here is from genome assembly GCA_964473955.1 of uncultured Paraperlucidibaca sp. Taxonomy (GTDB): domain Bacteria; phylum Pseudomonadota; class Gammaproteobacteria; order Pseudomonadales; family Moraxellaceae; genus Perlucidibaca. Next base: position 10,033 of record CAYYWS010000054.1, read on the forward strand.
TGGTGGCTCACATGGTTTTGTGGTTGGTCACATCACACCTGAAGCCTTTGATGGCGGCCCCATTGCACTGCTTGAAAATGGCGACAAAATTATCATTGATGCGGAAACACGTGAAATTAGTGTAGCGGTCTCTGATGAAGAGATGGCAGCACGTCGTGCCAAGTGGGTTCAACCAAAACCTAACTACACACGTGGTGTTTTAGCAAAATATGCCAAGTTAGTTTCCAGTGCGTCTGAAGGCGCGGTTACCGACAAATAAGGTCTAACAGGGAGTAAATTATGGCATCGCTAAAAGGACTGCTTCAGCCTGCGCTGACCGGCCTACTAACGAGCGACGCCCTACTTCAAACGCGGCGCCAAGGGCTTGAAACTTGGCGACGTTTGGCACGTTACCCACACCGTATTGGTGTGTGGTTACGTGCTGATGACCCCTACAGTTACTTACTGGCTCAGGCCTTATTGCAGTTCCGGCAGGACTTTCCCGCGATTGTCTGGGAGCTGCATATGCTGCGTGGTGTTGATGAGCAAACCACCACAGAGCCTGAGCGTTTAGCACGTTATGCTTTTTTGGATTCGCAGCGTCTAGCCAGTTGGTTAGACCTCAAAGCGCCCAGTGTTGAGCAACTCGATACGGCACAACTAAAGCTCACCGAAGCGGCCTTGGTGGCAGCATCGAGTCAACATGACACTGATGTGTTAAAGCAGGCGCACAAACTATTAAAAGCGCTGTGGCAGGGTGACACTGAAAAGACTCAGGAGCTTACTCAATCGATTAAGCTGCCTACACCACAAGATCTGAGCAAGCAGCTAAGCAATAATCGCGAGCAACAACGTCGCCAAGGTCACTATGCTAGCGCCATGCTGCATTATGCCGGCGAGTGGTACTGGGGCGTTGATAGGCTTGGGCATTTAGCAGAGCGACTCAGCGATCTTAAGTTAGGTACCCCTACCCAACGTTGGCACTCCGATCTAGACACGCATTTTTTAAATAACGAGCCAACACAATTAGCCAGTATTCGTGCCAGCGAAGGTCGACTGGATTTTTATTTCTCATTTCGCAGCCCCTACTCGTATTTAGCACTAGATGGCGCGCGTGACCTTGCTGAGCACTATGGCCT
>CAYYWS010000055.1:0-6184 GCA_964473955.1 uncultured Paraperlucidibaca sp.
ATCAGCATCAATTCTTTGCCGTCATGGACCTGCACCGCACCCACTAACTCGCCATTACGATCGCTGGTTTGCATGGCGATAACACCCTGCCCGCCACGGTTATGTACCGGGAAGTCAGCAAGCTCTGTGCGCTTACCAAAACCATTGCTACTTGCGGTCAGAATATGCGCGCCTTCATCCGGAACAATCAATGACACAACTCGCGCACCATCTGGCAGACGGATACCACGTACGCCCATGGCTGTTCGACCCATGCCACGCACATCATTTTCGTGGAAGCGCACTGCTTTGCCTTCATTGCTGACCAGCATGATATGACGATCGCCATTAGTAACAGCGGCGCCAACCAAGACGTCATCACCGACCAAATCAATGGCGATTAAACCGGAAGTGCGCTGACGAGCAAACGCGCGCGCTTCAACTTTTTTCACCGTGCCATCACCAGTTGCCATAAAGACGTAATGACCTTCGGGATACTCACGTAACGGCAAAATGGTTGTAATGTGTTCGGATTCAGCTAATGGCAGAATATTCACAATCGGCTTGCCTTTAGAACCACGGCCAGCCTGCGGCAATTCATACACTTTTAACCAATACACTTTACCCGCGGAGGTAAAGCACATAACGGTGTCATGCGTGCTCGCAACCAACAGATGCTCAATATAATCTTCATCTTTCATGCTAGTTGCAGACTTGCCACGACCACCACGACGCTGTGCGCGATAATCACCCACTGGCTGTGTTTTGGCATAACCAGCACGGGAAATCGTTAACACCACGTCTTCTTCAGTAATTAAGTCTTCCAGTGTCAGGTCTAAGCGTGACGCTAGAATTTCTGTACGACGACCATCACCATAAATCGACAACATGTCACGCAACTCATCACGAATTACGTTCAGCAGACGCTCAGGCTCAGCCAAAATCAGGGCTAATTGACGGATTTTTTCTAGCAGCTCGCGGTATTCCGCAACTAACTTATCTTGTTCAAGGCCGGTCAAGCGGTTCAGACGCAACTCGAGAATGGCTTGTGCCTGCTCTGGTGATAATTTATAGCGCCCGTTCACTAAACCAAAACCATCAGGCAAGGCATCGGGGCGGCAAGCATTTAAATCGCCTGCAGCCTCCAACATACCCACCACTTCACCTGGCAGCCAATCAGCAGAAATCAAACGCTCACGTGCTTCTGCAGGACTTGGTGACAGTTTGATCAATTCAATGACGGGGTCGATATTGGCTAGCGCAACCGCCAGACCTTCTAAGATATGACCACGCTCACGCGCTTTGCGCAGCTCAAATACTGTGCGGCGGGTAACAACTTCACGACGATGGCGTACAAATGCTTCCAGAATATCCTTAAGATTCATAATCTTAGGCTGACCATCTGAAAGTGCGACCATGTTAATGCCAAACACACTTTGCAGCTGAGTTTGGGCAAACAAGTTGTTTACCACCACTTCAGCTACTTCACCGCGCTTAAGCTCAATGACGATACGCATACCGTCTTTATCGGACTCGTCACGTAGCTCAGAAATCCCTTCTAGCTTCTTCTCTTTAACCAGTTCAGCGATTTTTTCAATCAAACGCGCCTTATTTAACTGATAAGGAATTTCAGTAAATACAATGGTTTGACGCGATGTCTTAGCGTCAGTTTCGATATGATGACGAGCACGCATATAAATGCGGCCACGACCCGTACGGTAAGCTTCCACAATACCCGCACGACCATTAATAATGGCAGCTGTTGGGAAGTCAGGACCCGTGATGTGCTCCATCAAACCGTCAATATCAATATCGGGGTTATCAATAATCGCCAAGGTGGCATTAATGACTTCAGTGATGTTATGCGGTGGAATATTGGTCGCCATGCCCACCGCAATGCCGCTTGAACCATTAATGAGCAAGTTGGGAATTTTGGTTGGCAGTACATCCGGAATCATTTCGGTGCCGTCGTAGTTTGGCACCCAATTAACCGTTTCTTTTTCCAAGTCGGCTAATAAATCATGCGCAATCCGCGACATACGGACTTCGGTATAACGCATAGCCGCAGCCGAGTCGCCATCAACCGAACCGAAGTTACCTTGGCCGTCGACCAGCATATAACGCAACGAAAATGGCTGCGCCATACGAACAATGGTGTCATAAACAGCGGAGTCACCATGCGGGTGATACTTACCGATGACATCACCGACCACACGGGCAGATTTTTTATATGCTTTGTTCCAGTCATTACCGAGCTCGTGCATTGCAAACAGCACGCGGCGATGAACAGGTTTTAGGCCATCACGGACGTCTGGCAAGGCACGACCCACAATCACGCTCATGGCGTAATCTAAATAGGACTGCTTGAGTTCGTCTTCAATGTTGACCGGAAGAATTTCCATACCAACGTCGGTCATGCGCTTTTCTCTTTTTTAAGCCGTCGTTAAACCATGAATGTTAGCACAGTCATGGCCTTGACGTACCACGCGGCAGCATCTTTGCCGCTATACTATTAGCCACAAATAGATCTAATCACCGAAGATGATCAGGAATTAACCATGACCCAGCCTGTGAACAATGTAGACCCTGCAGAAATCGCAAAATTTGAAGCGTTAGCGGCGCGCTGGTGGGATAAAACATCGGAATTTAAACCCCTGCACGACATCAATCCGCTACGCCTTAATTGGATTGATGAACGTGTCAGTTTGGCAGGCAAAAAAGTGTTAGATGTCGGCTGTGGTGGTGGCATTCTGGCCGAAAGCATGGCTAAACGCGGTGCTGAAGTGCTCGGCATTGATATGGGTGAAGCACCTCTTGCCGTAGCCACCTTGCACGCACAAGAACAAAAAGTTGAAAACATCCACTATCGCCAAGTCACTGTTGAACAATTAGCCGAAGAGCAACCGGCAAGCTTTGATGTCGTGACCTGCTTAGAAATGCTAGAGCATGTGCCAGACCCAGCAGCTATTGTGGCGGCCTGCTATCGCCTGGTAAAACCCGGTGGGCAGGTATTTTTTTCCACCATTAATCGCAACCCAAAATCATGGTTGTTTGCCATTGTTGGCGCGGAGTATGTACTACGCCTTCTGCCACGCGGCACCCATGACTACCAAAAATTTATTCGTCCTGCCGAACTGGGACGCTGGATTCGTGAGGCTGGTTTGCAGCTTAATGAGATGACGGGTTTGCACTTTAACCCACTGACTAATCGTTACTGGTTAGCGCCCAATGTTGATGTCAACTACATGATGGCGACAACACGTATATGAGTCTGCCTGCTGCCGTTTTTTTTGATCTTGATGGCACCTTAGTGGATACCGCGCCTGACTTTCATGCCATCGTCAATCGCTTACGTGCCGACCTTGAACTAGCACCAGTTGAATACGCACTGATTCGCGCCTGCGTTTCAGATGGCGCCAGTGCCGTTATTCGTGCTGCTTTTCCTGGCTTCAGTCATGACGAAGTTAAATTAATTGAATTACGTGATGCCTTTTTAGCAGACTACCAAGTGAACTTGGCACAACATTCCTGCCTTTTTGATGGTCTGCCCTCGCTGCTAGATCAACTGGATACATTATCGATTCGCTGGGGTGTGGTCACCAACAAACCCAGCCGCTTTACCTCTCCGTTAATGCAAGGTCTAAATCTGGCAGAGCGCTCTTCCGCCACGGTTTGTGCTGACGAAGTGAGCCAAACCAAGCCACACCCAGAACCTATGTTCAAAGCCGCAGACATTGCTGGTGTCAACGCAATCGACTGCGTTTATGTTGGTGATCATATACGTGACATTGAAGCGGGACGACGTGCAGGCATGTTCACCATTGCCGCCGGTTGGGGCTATATCCACCAACACGACAATATTGAAGACTGGGGCGCCGATTTGATTTGTCACCGCGTCGAAGATCTAAGTAATTGGCTAATCACATTGATGCAGCAGTAGGATTTGTAATGAACGATTATCAAGCCAGTAAAGACTTATTAAGTGGTCGCGTTATTTTAGTCACGGGTGCCAGTGCCGGCATTGGCCGCGCGGCAGCTTTAGCTTATGCCGCTCATGGCGCCACAGTGGTGTTATTGGGTCGGCGCCTGCCAGAGCTCGAGCAGGTCTACGATGAGATCACTGCTCAGGGTTATGCCACCCCCGCCATCATGACTTTAGATTTGAGCATGGCCGGTGGCCATGAATGCCAGCAAGTTGCAGAAGCCATTGAGACCAGCCTAGGCCGACTTGATGGTGTACTGCATAACGCCGCCGTGCTGGGTGATATCACTCCGCTCGAGATGTATGACCCAGATACTTGGGACTTTGTGATGAAGATTAATTTGCGCGCGCCATTTGTACTGACACAGGCGTTGTTGCCGCTACTAAAGCAATCCGACGACGCCAGCATCATTATGACCAGCAGCAGTGTTGGCCGCCGTGCACGGGCTTTCTGGGGCGCTTATGCTATCTCTAAGTGTGGTATCGAGGGCATGGTGCAGATGTTGGCTGATGAGCTAGCTAATACCAGCCAGATTCGCGTTAATGCGATCAATCCAGGCGCCACACGCACCAATATGCGTGCCAGTGCTTATCCTGGTGAAGACCCCATGACGGTAAAAACACCAGAGCAAACGCTACCGCTGTATTTGTACTTAATGGGCCCTGAAAGCAAAGGCGTCACCGGCCAATCGTTTGATGCCATCGCCGCAAAGTCTGCCTAAACGCCATGGCGTCATTTTATAGATGACGCCAGCCTTTAGCATCTTCTGGACGCAGCTCTTCAATATCGGCCAAATGCATTTCCAACGCACGGCAAGAAATCAAAATTTCTCGCAAAGACATCGCCATGGCAACAAACATCAGCAATAAGCTGATGATAAAACTCACAATCGCCGCAGTTTGCATGTCCAGCAAGACAAAACCGATGCAGACAATGCAAACCGTCAGACTACATACCCCGCAGGCCTGCATATCACGAATCAATAACAAGCGATTCCTTAGGTTGCCTAACTGCGACAAAATGAGAGGGTCTGGTTGGTCTTTATAACGATCATGCAAGCTGCGAATAAGCGACGCCAACCCCAAAAATCGATTGGTAAAAGCCAATAACAGCAAAGAAATCGCCGGAAACAAAATCGATGGGGTACCCAAGTCAATCATCATGACGTCAGATCACTCTGGTTTTGTGCGCCCATCACGACGCTGTTGACGTAAAAAACCACCCTTACGGTTGCTCTCTACCTTACGGGCCGGTAATGGATTATCTTTCAGTTTCTCTGAACGACGTTTCGCCATACCAAATAGGCCTGTGCCTTCACGGCGCGGACGCAGCTCTACTTCAGACAGCAATTTGTCGATATCCGGCTTGTCCAGCTCCACCCAGCGACCTGTGCGCAAGTGACGTGGTAATACTTGACTACCGTAACGTGTTCTTAACAAGCGGCTAACCTTCAGCCCCTGAGTTTCAAACAAACGACGCACTTCACGGTTACGCCCTTCTTTTACGACCACCTGCCACCAACGGTTAAAGCCTTCACCGCCCAACTCACTGACCGATTCAAATTTGGCAAAACCATCTTCAAGCTCAACACCCGCACACAGCTGTGCCTGCATTTCCGAGGTTAACTCACCCATAACACGCACCGCGTATTCGCGCTCAATACCACTCGACGGGTGCATTAAACGGTTAGCAAATTCACCGTCATTGGTAAACAGCAGCAAACCACTACTGTTGATGTCCAAGCGTCCTACCATCACCCAACGCTCATCAGTTATTTTGGGTAAGCGGTCAAATACGGTGGGACGATCTTCTGGGTCGTGACGCGAACAAATCTCGCCTTCTGGCTTGTAATAAGCAATGACCCGACGACGCAGCTCCGAGGCCAAGGAAAAATGAACTATACGGCCATCAAGGCGCAGCTCATCACCCATCACAATACGGTCACCAATAGTGGCTAACGTGCCGTTAACACTGACACGACCGTCTAAGATGGCTTGTTCCATATGGCGGCGTGAGCCTAAACCCGTACGGGCTAGGACTTTTTGTAATTTTTCACTCATGACTTGCGGTTTCCAGCTCTGCGGCAATCTCGGAGAGATCACGAATATCGGCAAGCGCTGGCAGTTCTGCCAGGCTCTTTAAATTAAAGTCGTCTAAAAATTGACGTGTGGTGGCAAAAAGCGCCGGTCTGCCCGGGACTTCTTTGTGGCCAGCCACTCGTA
>CAYYWS010000055.1:6284-10902 GCA_964473955.1 uncultured Paraperlucidibaca sp.
TCAGGCGTCATCAAATGCACCCTCCTGCTCAATGTCATCATCACTGAAGTCTTGACCTAGGTCCAACGCCTGGCCTTGAGCCTCGCCGACACGAGCGCGGACATGAATATCAGCGCGCTCATTGGTTTGTACTAAGTCGATCAGCCCTTCTTTCACCAGCTCTAACACCGCCATAAAAGACACCACAACACCTAAGCGCCCTTCCTCGACATTAAAAAGCGTCACAAATGGGATGAAACCACCTGGACGCAAGCGCTCTAGGATGTTTGTCATGCGTTCTCGCATTGACAGGGTTTCGCGTGAAATATGATGTGACTCATACAGATCGGCACGACGTAATACGTCTTGCAGAGCCAGCAATAACTCACTGAGCTCGACATGCGGTGGTGGCGTGACACGACTAAAATCTGGCTGCTGAGCAACAGCAACAAAGAAGTCACGACCTTCACAAGGCATACCTTCAAGATGCTCTGCTGCACGCTTAAAGCGCTCATACTCTTGCAAACGCCTAATGAGTTCGGCGCGTGGATCGCCCTCGTCTTCACCGTCTTCATTGACTTGTCGCGGCAGTAAATAACGTGACTTGATTTCACCCAACCAAGCCGCCATCAGCAAATACTCAGCGGCTAAATCAAAATTTAGCCGCTGCATAAGATCGATGTATTCAAGGTATTGATGAGTAATGCGCGCAACAGGGATATCCAAGATATCGAGATTCTGTGCACGAATCAGGTAAAGCAAAAAGTCTAATGGGCCTTCGAAGGTTTCTAAGAACACCTGCAGCGCATCAGGGGGAATGTAGAGATCATGCGGGACTTGGGTAACATCCTCGCCTTTGACACGAGCAATAGCCCGCAGCGTCGCAACCGGCGTATTTTCTGGTATCGCTTCTGGCGTCTCTTGCGTTTGCACTTGTTCTGTCATGATTTTTGCTCTCTGCTTGCCGCTTCCCAGCGGTAATGGCATTACATCCCGCTTATCGACGGTATGCAAGCCCTAATGCTTGTCGCACGTCGGCTAATGTGTCTGCAGCCACATCACGGGCACGTTCGGCACCTTCTGACAAAATACTGCGCAATAAGTCTGGCGACTCTTCAAACGCCATCCCACGCTCACGCATCGGAATCAGCTCAGCATTAATAGCTTCAATGACAGGACGCTTGCATTCTAGGCAACCAATTGCTGCACTGCGACAGCCTTGTTGTACCCACTGCTTTTGGCCTTCGTCCGAATACACTTCATGTAGCTGCCATACTGGACATACATCGGGGTTGCCTGCATCGGTGCGACGAATACGGGCAGGATCCGTTGGCATTTTACGAATCTTCGCGTCTACATCTTCCGGCGCTTCACGTAATGAGATGGTATTGCCATAAGACTTAGACATCTTCTGACCATCTAAGCCGGGCATTTTTGCGGCTGGTGTTAACAAAGCTTGCGGCTCAGGCAGAATAATTTTGCCTGAACCTTCCAATGAGCCCAGCAAACGCTCTTTATCACCGAGCGTAATATTTTGCTGGTCACGCACTAATGCCTGGGCAATTTCCAAGGCATCCTCGGCACCGGTTTCTTGATAACGTTTGCGCAGATCAATATAAACCTTAGCCGCTTTTTTACCCATTTTGGTAATGGCAGCACTAACCGCCTCTTCAAAACCAGGCTCACGACCGTACAAATGATTAAAGCGACGCGCTACTTCACGTGTTAACTCTACATGCGAAACCTGATCTGCGCCTACCGGCACTAAACCGGCACGATAAAGCAAAATATCCGCACTTTGCAGCAAGGGATAACCTAAGAAACCATAGGTTGCTAAGTCTTTTTCTTTTAGCTTTTCTTGCTGATCTTTAAAGGTAGGCACCCGCTCCAACCAGCCCAATGGTGTCATCATCGACAACAGTAAATGCAGTTCAGCATGCTCTGGCATGGTTGACTGCACAAACAAGGTAGCAGACTTAGGATTAACACCCGCCGCCAGCCAATCAACCACCATGTCTAAGGTGGCAGACTCTATCGCAGCCGGATTGTCATAATGGGTAGTGAGCGCATGCCAGTCGGCAACAAAAAAGAAGCACTCATATTCATGCTGTAGCCGTACCCAGTTCTTCAACACGCCGTGGTAATGGCCCAAATGCAGACGCCCAGTGGGACGCATACCTGACAAGACACGTTGTTGCGAAGCGACAGAACTCAACGGGTAACTCCTACAGAAAAAAGCAAAAACGGATTATAGCCTGAGCTTAGACAAAATCAGTGCTATCGCCTGCACCTTGACGAAGTATTTCTGGTGCATCACCAGTTAAATCAATCACCGTGGTCGACATTAATGTGCCAAAACCTGCGTTTAACACCAGCTCCACTTGCCGCTGCAACACGTCATTGATCATTTCCGGATCATCCATCGGCTCATTTTCATTCGGCATAATCAGGCTACAGGTGAGCAAAGGCTCTTGCAAAATCTCCATTAAACCTAATGGCACAGGATGCGCCGGCACACGTATACCAATGGTTTGACGCTTTGGATGCATTAAACGCTTAGGGACTTCGCGGGTGGCATTCAAAATAAAGGTATAAGTGCCGGGCGTATGTGCCTTTAATAAACGAAACGTTGGGTTATCGACTTTGGCGTAAGTGCCAATCTCAGATAAGTCACGACACATCAGGGTCATATGGTGCTGATCATCAAGTTTACGCAGCCGACGCATGCGCTCTAGAGCATCCCGATCACCGATTTGACAGGCCAAAACATAGCTGGCATCGGTGGGTAGCACAACTAACCCACCTGCCTGCAAACGCTCCGCCGCTTGTTTTAACAAACGAGGCTGAGGGTTGTCGGGATGAATATGCCAATGCTGAGTCATTGCAAGGTCTCTCCTAACCAACGCGTCCATACTGGTTCACAGCCACTGGGCAGATTGGCAAATCGGCCCAAGGCTATCCACGGCGCGGGCTTGCCGTGGTAATCACTGCCCTGCGAAGCTAACAGGCCAAATTGCCGTGATAACTGCGCTAAATACTTAATCATTTCTGGTTTTTCAGTCGCTGTGGCGACCTCCATCGCTTCACCACCGGCAGCAACAAAATCGGCTAACAACACTCGCAGTTTGGTGCGTGTTAAAGGGTATCGACCGGGGTGAGCAATCACCGCCACACCTCCGGCCTGCTTAATCCACTGAATAACTTCAGGCAGGCTTGCCCAAGGCATCGGCACAGAGGCAGGCTTGCGTGGGCCTAAATACTTATCAAATGCCTGCTGCACATTGGTGATATGGCCTTCAGCTAACAACCACTGACCATAATGTGTTCGACTAATCGCATCGGGACTATTGGCCAAGGCCAATGCACCTTCATAAGCACCGGCCATGCCTAAATCACTTAAACGCTCGCCAATGGCCTTGGCACGATTAGCCCGCGCCTGCGCTTGTTGCGACAGTCCCAACTGCAAACTGGGCTCATTAGGGTCTATACCAAGACCTACAATATGAATACTGTGGCCATTCCAAGTAGTGGATAACTCAACTCCTGGCACTAACTGAATGCCTAACTCATCCGCAGCGACTTGTGCTTCAGCAAGGCCAGCGACACTGTCGTGGTCGGTTAATGCCAGCATGGTAATACCCGCACGCGCTGCCAATGCCACTAAATCCGCTGGCGCTAAACTGCCATCGGAGTAATGACTATGACTATGTAAATCCACCAGTGGCATGCGTGTTTCCTTGGCGTGGCTTTGCTGCTGCATTAAGATGCCTGACTTTATAACAGAACTGGACTAGGTGAATGAAAGCTTTGCTCGATTTCCTGCCGATTGTGGCGTTTTTTATTGCATACAAAACAAGTGGTGTATTAGTTGCCGCCATTACCTTAATGATCGCCGTTGGCATTATATACGGTGCCATTTGGTTAAAGACCCGCAAACTCGAAACCGGCCAATGGATTACCGTTGGTGCTACCTTTATTCTGGGTGGTTTAACCGTTGCGCTAAATAACGAGGCCTTTTTGCAATGGAAAGCCCCCGGTGTTTATGTCTTGTTAGCGTTGATTTTCTTGGGTAGCCAATTTGTCGGCAACAAACCACTGGCCGAACACATGATGGGTGCCGCGATAAACTTAACAACGGCTCAATGGCAAAAGCTTAACTTAAGTTGGGTGGCCTTCTTCTTGGTCTCTGCCGTCGCCAATGGTTATATCGTGGTCTACCACCCTGAATTCTGGGTTGACTTTAAGCTCTTTGGCAGCTTGGCCATGACCTTTATTTTTATCATTTTACAAGGTGTTTGGTTGGTGCGTATTGGCGCCATCAAAGAAGCCAAGCAACCTAACGAATAAGCAGGACAGACTATGTGGTATGCCATTATTGCTGAAGACAAGCCAGACACCTTAAGCCTGCGTTTAGCGGCTAGACCGGCACATATTGAGCGTTTAAAGCAGTTACAAGCACAAGGACGTTTATTGGTGGCAGGTCCGCACCCTGCCATTGATAGTGAAGATCCAGGCCCAGCTGGCTTTTCTGGCAGCTTGATCATTGCGGAATTTGATAGTTTGAGCGCGGCACAAGCATTTGCTGATGCTGACCCCTATGTGGCCGCCGGCGTTTATGGTGCTGTTACGGTAAAACCGT
>CAYYWS010000056.1:0-10747 GCA_964473955.1 uncultured Paraperlucidibaca sp.
GCATCCTTCACTACACCAGACACAAAGGCAGCCGACTCACGCGAAGACAAACGCTCTTTGGTTTGGCCAGCAAATTGTGGGTCCTGCATTTTTAACGACAGCACAAAGGCGCAGCGTTCCCACAAATCTTCTGGCGACAACTTAATGCCACGTGGCAGCAAGTTACGGAATTCACAGAACTCTCGTAGGGCTTCTAATAAGCCACTACGCAGACCGTTAACATGGGTGCCGCCCTGCACCGTAGGAATTAAGTTTACATAAGATTCTTGGGTTAACTCGCCGCCTTCCGGCAGCCAAGTAACAGCCCAATCCACTGCTTCAGCTTTGGCTTCAAACTGACCTAAAAATGGCTGATCCGGCAGCCGTGGCCAGTCGTTAGTTGCTTCTAACAAGTAGTCCTTTAGACCATCCTGATAAAACCACTCAATGCGCTCGCCACTGGCCTCATCCAAAAAGTGCAAATGCAAGCCAGGACACAACACCGCTTTAGCGCGCAGCACATGCTTGAGTTTGACGCGAGAGACGTTGGCCGAATCAAAGTATTTTGGGTCTGGATAAAAGCGTACTAAGGTGCCACTGTTGCGCTTGCCGCATTCGCCGGTAATGCTGAGCTCGCTGGCTTTGTTGCCATCAGCAAAACTCATTTCATAGACTTTGCCCTCACGGCGCACGACCACTTCTAAACGTGTCGACAGCGCATTAACTACTGATGCACCAACGCCGTGCAAACCACCGGAAAACTTATAGTTTTTACCCGAAAACTTACCACCCGCATGGAGCCGGGTCAGAATCAGTTCAATGCCAGAAACACCATGTTCAGGGTGAATATCCACCGGCATGCCACGACCATTATCGATGACTTCAATACCGCCATCACTGCGTAAGGTGACACGCACTTCGTCAGTAAATCCGCCCAACGCCTCATCCACACTATTATCCAAAATTTCTTGGATTAAGTGATTGGGACGTGTGGTGTCGGTGTACATGCCCGGGCGTTTACGCACCGGATCAAGGCCGGAAAGCACCTCAATGGAGGCGGCACTGTATGCCGTCATGAAAGTTCCTCTGATGTTGAGTCGTTTAGCCACGCTTGCAAACGTGGGTCGCGCGGCAAGCCATAGTTTAGACAATGATGTAGGCAGTCGCCTAGGAAGTGATTGACCAGTTGCTTCTCATTTATCCGCCAACCCGACACATGACCATTGGTGGCGATCGCTGGAAGGCGTCTAGCTGACTGGAAGCGCAGCACATCGGCCATACGTGCATCGTGATAAACCCGAAGCTCCATATCCAGTTGTGGGCACCACGGCAACACCGGTGTGGCCTGAGCTAAGCGCCACGTTTCGGTGTATTTGGTGCGCTCCACACGTGACAGCTGCAGCGCTTCACTGCCCCACGCAAACTCGATGATGGTACTCGTTTGTTCTTTGATGCCCGCACCCTTTAGCAAGCGCTGCAGGCGCGCGTAATTTAACTCGTACAGTGCATGTGTTGCGGCAATATCAACCGTATATCGACGAACAACCTGCGTCATGGCGCCCACTTCGCCTGCAAACGTGTTTTGTTTAAAGCCAGCCATTGCAGCGCCATAATGCAGGGCGCGTTATTAATGCGGCCGCTGGTTATTTGCTGCAATGCCTCATTTAAATGCAGCACCGTTACGCGAATGTTTTCACCCTCTTCCGCCAGCCCATGAATGCCGCCAGCACGCGACAAATCAGCAGGGGCAGCAAACAAGGTGTAGTACTCATCCGAGCCACCAGCGCTTGGAAAAAAGCCAAACACTTTCTCTAGCGTGGTAATCGTCACGCCAGCCTCTTCCAGCGTTTCACGTCTCGCCACGTCCTCTAACGACTCATTTGGCCCGACTAAACCCGCCACCACCTCATACTGCCAAGGATGTTTAGAGCCGTAAGCGCCGACACGAAACTGCTCAATCAACAACACTTCATCGCGGGCTGCGTCATAGACCACCACGCCCACAGCGGAGGGACGCACAAACAGCTCACGCGAAATTTCTGGCCCCATACTGCCGTCAAAATGACGGTGGCGTAGGCGCAATTTATCGACACGATAAAAGCCCTGAAACAGCGTGTCGCGCTGCACTAGCTCCACATCATTTTGCGTAAATTCGCCCGCCGCCATGGTTAAACCTCCTTGTATAACTGCGCGCCTTGCTCTCGGAACTCAGCCGACTTCTCAGCCATGCCTTTTTCCGCTTCCTCAAGACCTGCGGCATAGTCGCGTACATCTTGCGTGATTTTCATCGAGCAGAATTTAGGTCCACACATAGAGCAAAAGTGCGCCACTTTGTGTGCGTCTTTGGGCATGGTTTCATCATGAAATTCGCGTGCCGTGTCTGGATCAAGTGATAAGTTAAACTGATCTTCCCAGCGGAATTCAAAACGTGCTTTTGACAACGCATTGTCGCGAATTTGAGCACCTGGATGGCCTTTCGCCAAGTCCGCGGCATGCGCTGCAATTTTGTAGGTGATGATGCCGTCTTTAACATCCTTTTTATTGGGCAAACCCAAATGCTCTTTCGGCGTGACATAACACAACATGGCACAACCAAACCAACCAATCATGGCCGCCCCAATGCCTGAGGTAATGTGGTCATAACCGGGCGCAATATCGGTAGTCAGTGGGCCTAAGGTGTAAAACGGGGCTTCATCACAGCACTCAAGCTGCTTTTCCATGTTTTCTTTGATCAGATGCATAGGCACATGACCCGGGCCTTCAATCATGGTTTGCACATCATGCTTCCACGCAATCTTGGTCAGCTCACCGAGTGTCTCCAGCTCACCAAACTGCGCCGCATCGTTGGCATCGGCAATCGAGCCAGGACGCAGACCATCACCCAGCGAGAACGACACGTCATAGGCCTTCATGATTTCGCAGATGTCTTCAAAATGCGTGTACAGGAAGTTTTCTTTGTGATGCGCCAAACACCATTTCGCCATGATGGAGCCACCACGCGACACAATACCGGTCATACGCTTGGCGGTTAGTGGTACATAACGTAGCAATACCCCAGCATGAATGGTGAAGTAGTCCACACCCTGTTCAGCCTGTTCAATCAGAGTATCTCGGAACAGCTCCCATGTCAGGTCTTCGGCCACACCACCAACCTTCTCTAGCGCCTGATAAATTGGCACGGTGCCAATCGGTACTGGGCTGTTACGGATAATCCATTCGCGGGTTTCGTGAATATGTTTGCCAGTGGACAAATCCATCACGGTGTCACCACCCCAACGAATGGCCCACGTCATTTTTTCCACTTCTTCATCAATCGATGAACCCAATGCCGAGTTGCCGATATTGGCATTTACTTTCACCAAAAAGTTGCGGCCAATAATCATCGGTTCTAATTCGACATGATTAATGTTGGCCGGAATAATGGCGCGACCTCGGGCAATTTCTTCACGGACAAATTCGGGTGTAATCAGTTTCGGAATGGATGCACCAAAAGACTGACCAGCATGCTGATGATCCATCAAACCGCCATGGTCGATGATCTGCTCACGCAGCAGGTTTTCACGAATGGCCACGTATTCCATTTCGGGGGTGATGATGCCGCGCTTGGCATAATGCATTTGCGACACATTGGCGCCGGCTTTGGCGCGCATCGGCGCCCGACGATGGGCAAAACGTAAGTGTTCAGTGGCAATATCGAGCTCACGCTGACGACCAAAGCTAGAGCTCACGCCTTCTAGGCGCTCCACATCACCACGCTCTAATACCCAGTTTTCACGCACTGCGTTTAAGCCTTGGCGAATATCAATACTGACCGATGGATCGGTGTAAGGGCCGGATGTGTCATAGACCTGAATGGGTGAGTTACGTTCGCCACCCATGCTGGTGGACGTCGCCGACAAGCGAATCTCGCGTTGTGGCACGCGAATATCAGGGCGCGAGCCGGTAATGTAGATTTTGCGCGAGTTCGGTAGCGGCTTAATAGCAGCGGCATCAACCTTGGCGGCTTGTTCAAAAAAGGTGTTTTCAGGCGAGTTCATCAGGCGGACCTACGAGTAATGAGTATACAGAGACCATGCACTATATAGTGCCGCATAGCGAGGTCACAACCAGACTGTTAAATTCCTGACCAAGCCTTGCCATTTTAGGCCTTGAGCACTAGGCTCAAGCATCACAAACATACTCACGAGTATCTTTCATGTTAATGCGCTTAACGCTTTTGTCGATGGCTTTAACAGTAGCACTGCCAACCTATGCCGACACCCGCTTAGACTTGCTCGATACACTGCGCTTAGCTGATCAATTTGACCCTAATCTGGCTGCTGTGCGCGCTACTCAGGCTGCGGCAGCACAGGGCACTAATATTTCGCGCGCAGCATTGTTACCTCGTGTTGTTGCTGGCGGCAGCATTAGTGACATTACGTTAAAGCAAGAGCGCCCTGATCAAATGACGGGCATCGTGAGCAACACAACCACTGATTACCGCAGCGAGCAATACAGCATAAAAATAACCCAGCCACTATTTCGCTGGGATGCATGGCATCAACATCAAGCCGCCAAAGCGTTGCGCTCACAGTCGGAAGCCGATGCCGCCGACCAGACCCAAACACTTTTTTTAGCGGTAGCTGAAGCCTATTTAAATGTGCTGCGAGCGCAAGATAACTTAGACCTAGCACAAGCACAGGAAGTAGCCCTAGAACGCCAACGTGAACAAGCAGATGCTCGTTTTAAAGTCGGTGTTGTGGCGCGTACTGACGTGCTCGAAGCCAGTGCCCAGCGCGATAATGCCACCGCCCTTCGTATCAGTGCTGAAATCGCGCTAAACAGCGCACGAGAAGTGCTTAACGCCGCGGTTGGTCGTGATATTGGTGAGCTAGCACGTTTGCAAGAAACACTACCGCTCGAAGCCCCCATTCCTGATGATGCCAATGCATGGACACAGCTGGCACGTGAACGTAACCCCGGCTTAATTGCTGCACGCCTTAACACCCAAGCAGCCAAGGCTAATCGCCAAGCACAACGTGGTGGTTATTTACCACAAGTCGATTTGATTGCCAGTTACAGTGATCGCCAGAATAAAGATGTCAGCAACGATAATATTTCCATTACGTTCAACTCGGGCAGCAACGAAGTGATTGGCATTGAAGCGCAATGGGAGTTATTTGCCAGTGGCCGCACCTTAGCCAGTGTTAAACAAGCCAGCCTGCAAGCTGATGCCGCCGAAGCAGTGGCGAAAGCTCGCGAGCATCAAGTGGTAAATAACGCACGCACAGGCTTTTTAACGGTTAAAGCAGATAGCTTCCGTCTACAGGCACGCGAGCAAGCACAAGCCTCAGCACAGTTAGCCTATGATGCCGTACAAGCAGGTTACAGAGCGGGCACCCGCAATATTGTGGATGTGTTGCTGGCTGAAACCGCCTTGTTTGCCGCCAAACGAGACTATGCCAATGCGCGTTACGACTACATTGTGAATACCCTGCGCCTACATGCCAGCGCCGGCATGTTAGCCGAGCCACTGATTGAACGAATTAATGCCTGGTTGGTGAAATAGAGCATTGTTATGGCATGGAACGCTCGCCAATGTGTTATCGCCTTAATCGTATTTCAGCTACTTGCCTGGAGCCTATTGCCTTGGTTGGTAAACGTCAGCCTGCCACTGGATGTGGTTCGCGAAGGCTTGTCTTGGGGGCGTGAGTTTGAGTGGGGATACTACAAACATCCACCGCTACCCTCATGGTTAGTCGAGATCAGCTTTCGAATGCTGGGTGACATTGGCCCCTATTTCTTAAGCCAAACCTTTATTGCTTTAACTTACCTTTTTGTGTTTTTGCTGGGTCGCCGACTCATGCCCGAGTGGAAAGCTGCTGCTGGCACACTAGGGCTGGTCGGGGTTAGTTTTTTTACATGGTCTAGTGTGGAGTTCAATCACAATGTGGCCCAAATGCCGCTTTGGGCGGCGGCCATTTACTTTTTGCACACACTATTAGATAGGCCTGCTCTATGGCGTTGGTTTGTTTTGGCCGTGATTTCAGCTGCCGGCCTATACAGTAAATATTCTTTTGCAGTGCTGATTGCACTTGGCTTTATATTCTTGTTGCAGACACCCTATCGACAACTAGTGCTCAGCAAAGGCATGGGGCTTTTCTTAGTAGTGTTACTCGCACTTATGCTGCCGCATGCGATCTGGCTGCAAAATCATAACTTCTTACCGTTTCATTATTTGGATGAACGCGCAGTCGACGCCAGCTCACTGTTTGAGCAGGTTCTGGATCCACTTAATTTTTTACTAGTGCAGGGTTTTAATGTACTGGTACTGATTGTGCTAATGCTGTGTCTTGGCCTGCGCCAGCTTAATGCTTCGTCTCCGGCATTTTTACGATGGTTTACTTTTGCCCCTTTGCTTTTTGTGGCCTTGGTTTCCCTCATCATGGGCGAAGAACCTCGCGCCATGTGGGCCACACCAATGCTCTCATTAATCGGACTATGGCTGGCTTGGCACTTACCTAATGATGCTGAAAAGCGTTTGCGCAACTTGCTTGTAACTGTGCTGTGTCTTTCCACCATTGTGCTGAGTGCATATGCCGGCAAAGCGTTGTGGGGAGATGCAAATAGTAATAAAGCATCACGTACCGGCTGGCCTGACGTTGCCTTGGCAAATCAAGCGCAAGCGCAGTGGTCGCTTCACACAAACTGTCCACTGCGCATTGTATCCGGTGATAACTGGTTGGCTGGACTTATTGCTTACCGTCACCCTGCGCGACCGTCGGTATTAGTCGACGGTAATTTTACACTTAGCACGTGGTTATCGGCTTTAGATGCTGACAAGCGTGGCTTTTTATTGGTTTGGTTAGAAAAAGACACTCCACCCGATTTATCTATTGAGCTAGCCGAAGATGCCTTAGCCGCAGAACGGATTGAGCTGGCATGGCCACGAGCCTCAAATTTGCCGCCCTTGGTGGTGTTTATGCAGGTCGTTAAACCGAATAACCCCGCATGCGGCCCAGTATCACCGGAACGGCCGTCTCGACTCTAAGAATTCGTGGCCCTAAATGAATAGCCTGCAAACCTGCCGCTTGCAGCTTTTCGAATTCATATGGAATAAAGCCACCTTCAGGGCCAATGGTTATCAGTAATTTCTCATCCAAGTCACTGGGGCAAGCCAAGGCGTCCTGCGTTGGGTGTGCAACAAACCCTTGCTTGCCCTCAAGTAAAGCCGGCAATTCGTCTTCCACAAACGGTTTAAACCGCTGCGCCAGAGTAATGGTTGGCGGAATCGTATCGCCGGCTTGCTCAAGACCGAGCAGCAACTGCTCCTGCAAAACCTCAGCCTGTAGGAATGGTGTTTGCCAGTAGCTTTTTTCAACGCGATAACTATTTAACAGTACCAGCTCATCGATACCTAAAGTCGTCACCATTTGCACAATGCGCTTCAGCATTTTTGGCCGAGGTAAGGCTAACAACAAGGTGATACCTGCTTTCGACGGCGGCGGGTCTGCTAAGGTCACCTCCAGCTCAGCATAGTCTGTGGTGAGCTCAGACACAGTGGCCTGCCCTAACTTTCCATGCAGCTGTCCCACTCGCAAACTGTCGCCCAGTTGAGCGCGGTGCACATCATGCAAATGGGTCAGTTGTCGGCCAGAGACGCGCACCCGCAAAACCGTTTCACTGGCCGCCGCCACGATTTGCTCGGCACCAAACACCAGTCGATTCATGCGTCAGGCTCAAGCAACTGTTGCAGCAGGACTAATTGACGTTCCACGGCACCACGATTGGCCGACATCACCTGCTGCGCCGCTAACCGACGTTGTTGCACTAAGGCAGTGTCGTTGAGTAGCCGCAACACGGCATCTGCCAGCTCATCGCTGTTTTGCACCACCGCCAACGCACCCGCATTAATCAGCGCATCGTTGATCACTTGAAAATTCATATAGTGTGGGCCGGTTAATGTAGGCACAGACAGCGCGAGCGGCTCTAAGGTGTTGTGCCCACCCACCGGCACTAATGAGCCGCCAACAAAAGCCACATTGGCCATAGCCAACCACAGCAACAGCTCACCCATCGTGTCAGCCAATAACACCTGAGTCTGTGGACCAACCGCTTGCTGCTGGCTGCGCCTAGACATTTCAAACGAATGTTGCATCACGACATTAGACACTTGCTGAAAACGTTCGGGATGGCGCGGCACCAAAATAAGCAAGGCATCGGGGCTGGATTGCAAAAGCTTCTGATGCGCACTTAATACTTGCTCATCTTCGCCTTCGTGAGTGCTCGCCGCCACCCATACCTCGCGCTCCTGCAAGCGCCACTGGCTTAGCAATTGTTTTGCTTGTTGCGGTAGATCATCAGGCAGGCTCACATCAAACTTTACACTGCCGGTCACGCTCATTTTCTCTGCCGACAAACCTAAATCCTGAAAACGCGTGGCAGTAGCCTGGTCTTGCGCAGCCGCCATCGACAGGCTGCGCATTAGGCTGCGCGTTAAGCCACCCGCACGGGCATAACCCTTAGCCGACTTTTCCGACAATCGTGCATTTGCTAATAACACCGGAATAGCACGCGCTTTGGCAGCGGCCAGGGTGTTTGGCCACAGCTCGGTTTCCATAATCACCAATGCTGCTGGCTGCCACGCATTTAAAAATCGTGAGATAGCATGTGGATAGTCATAAGGCGCATAAACATGATGCACCGCATCACCCCACAGCGCTTGCACGCGCTCAGAGCCAGTGGGTGTCATGGTCGTAATGAGTAACGGGCGATTTGGCCACTGCTGACGAATGGCGGCGACCAACGGTTGCGCCGCCAAGGTTTCACCAACAGAAACTGCATGCAGCCAGATCGGCTGTTGCGGCAGCGTTGATGACGGCGCACTAACACCCAAACGCTCTCGCCAACGTTGACGATAGGCCGGAGCTTTGCGACCACGTAAATACAAACGCAGCAGCACCAACGGCAGCAATAAATACAATAATAAGGTGTAGAGCCAACGAGGCACGCGTCACTCCAGAAACATTAGGGCTAGTCGCGGCGATTCTAACTCGCATACACTATTAGGTCAGTTCATTTTCGACCGCTACCACTCATGTCTAAAGCTGCACACCGCATCACCCGAGTTAACGACAGCTTCAAGTGGGCTTGGTTACACCCGCGCTACTGGCTTACATGGCTGATTTGTCTGCTTGCCTTAATCATCGGTTGGCTACCTTGGTGGTTGCAGCGGCGGCTGGGTGCGGGCCTAGGCTGGCTGGCTTATCACTTGGTACCTCGACGCGTTGAAGATACACACGTCAACTTAAAACTATGCTTTCCAGACTTGAGCGACGCCGAACGCGAGCAAATGGTGCGTGATGTATTTCGCCAAGGCGGCATTGGTGTGTTTGAAAGTGCCAGCGCATGGTTTAAACCGCTGGAATGGATACGCCCACGGGTTAACACCATCGGCTTAGAGCATGTGTTGGAGTCTGCCAAATTAGGGCGTGGTGTCATTATTCTAGGTGCGCACTACAGCACGCTCGACTTAAACGGCGCCATAGCCGCCCTGTTTTTCCCACTACATACCGTTTATCGGCCGCAAAACAATCCAGTATTAGACTGGATGATTCGCAAGCGTCGTTTCCGTGTTTATATCGATCAAATTGACCACGCCGACATGCGCACACTGTTTAAAGCCTTAAAGCGCGGCGAAATTATCTGGACCTCGGTAGACCAAGACTTTGGCTTAAAGCAGGGTGTGATGGCACCATTTTTTGGTTACCCCGCCGCCACACTCACGGCCACCTCGCGCATGGCTAAATACAACAACTCACCGGTAGTTTTTGTGCACTTCATGCGCAACCCAGATGAGCGCACCTACACCCTGATGTTCACACCGCCACTGGATGGTTATCCTAGCGGCGACGACGTCACTGACGCACTGCGCATCAATGCCGAGTTAGAGCAATTAATACAACGCGCACCAACACAATACATGTGGTTCCATCGCCGGTTTAAAAGCCGCCCCGCGGGCGAAGCATCGCCATACAAAAAGAAGGCCAAAAAACGTCAATGACCGAGCTAAAACGAATACTGGTGCTATTAACTATTTTAGTTGTTTTTGGCGCCGGCTCTTATTTTTATATTCAAGGCCTAAGTGATGAAGCCGCTGAGTTTGCACTCAGTGAAGCAGGCCCATTTGAGCAGCTTAGCTTGGTATTTTGGGCGTTATTAAGTGGTTATATCATTTGGCGCTGGTGGCCCGGCAGTTGGCAGTCTTGGGCGCTGGCCATGTTGCCATTGATTGCTCTTGCCCGAGAAGCCAGCCTGCATAAAGCCATTTATGGTGTCAGCGTGCTAAAGCGTCACTTTTATTTGTCGCCAGACTTTCCTCTAATGTCTAAACTCATCATTGGCAGCATTGTACTGGTGCTACTTGCCTCGCTGTTATACGGCTTGTACTTGCTCTATGCATGGCTAAAAGCCGGGGCATGGCGACACAGCAGCGGCCAATTTCTAATCGTTGGCATGGGCTTGTTAGTAGGCACAAAAATACTCGATCGAATGAACTCCATCTTACGTGTCGACTTTGGCGTTATTTTGCCTGCGCACTTTGCCGAATCCGTTGTGGTGTTTGAAGAGTCGCTGGAAATGGCACTACCCTTGGTGTTATTGGCCGCAGCCCGATATGTCTGGCTAGAGAAGATATGAATAAGCGCTTAACCGTTCTGCAAACGCTACCCGCCCTCAATAGTGGCGGAGTTGAGCGCGGCACCCTCGAAATTGCCCGCGCCTTAGTCGC
>CAYYWS010000057.1:0-3019 GCA_964473955.1 uncultured Paraperlucidibaca sp.
TAAGTCTTCATCACGGCCAACACAGGTCAAAATAATGTCGGCATTTTCGGCGGCTTGAGCAGGAGAGGAGGCGACTTCGCCACCATACTCTTGCTGCCATTGGCTAGATTTTTGTGTTGTGCGATTCCATACGGTGACACTGAAGCCAGCGCGCAACAAGTGGCCTGCCATAGGGTATCCCATGGTGCCAAGCCCAATAAAAGCGAGACGAGTCATCAAGTTTTCCTTAAAAGTAGGTTGCCCTATTGCAAATGCGAATAAATCGCATTTATACTTGCATCACGAATGAGCGAGGGCTTAACCCATGTATGTGTGCTTATGTCATGCCGTTACAGAGCGTAAAATTCAGCAAGCTGTTGCGCAAGGTACGTCCTCGTTTCAGGACTTGCAAGCATCCACAGGTGTCGCTACCTGCTGCGGCGCTTGTATCGACTATGCCGAGCAAACATGGCAAGACGCATTAGCAACTCACTCACCAAGTTATCAACTTGCCGCTGCTCGTTTAGCCACTTCTGTGATATAAAAACACCACATCTTTAATGTTTGGAGTGGTGGTATGAAGGGTGATAAAGCGGTTATTGCACAGCTTAATCAGCAGCTAAAAAACGAGCTCACCGCCATTAATCAATATTTTTTGCATGCGCGTATGTATCGCCATTGGGGTTTAGATCGCCTTGCAAAAAAAGAATACGATGAATCTATTGGTGAAATGAAGCATGCCGACAAGCTAATTGATCGTGTGCTCATGCTGGATGGCTTACCCAATCTTCAGGATCTTCATAAGCTGATGATTGGTGAAACAGTACCTGAAATGCTCGGTGCCGATTTAAAGTTGGAGCAGGGCGCGCAAGTGACGATTAAGGATGGTATTGCTGCCGCAGAGCTTGCCCGTGACTATGTTAGTCGAGACTTACTGTTATCAATTTTAGACGATACAGAAGAGCATATTGATTGGCTGGAAACCCAGCTCGACTTAATTGAGAAAATGGGTCTGCCTAATTACATTCAATCACAAACGCTTGAGTCTTAAGCACTCATGACCGACCAGGTGTTCAAGCCGCTGACTGATTTTACCGCGGCTTGGCAGCAGGCCACGTCTGTTCTTCGTTTGTCGGCGCTACGAGATCAAGCAGCTTGCTTGCATCAGCAGTTGTTACAACAACCTTCTGTTTCTTGTTTTAAAAGTGCCGATCTTTATCGCGATCTATACCCTATTAGTCAGGCCTATAGCGGTGTTTATTCGGGGTTATCACTGACAGTGCCATATGTGCACCTGCTTAAACGGCTCTGGATTATTCAATTTACCGATTTTAGTGGTGCCTTGAAAACCTTGTTGTTCTCACCGAGTGATAACCATGACCCGCTACAAACGGCATTGTTTCAACGTTTTAATGCTCGATTGCCGCGTTATCTCCGTCGTTTAAGTAAAGCGGCAATTGCACCCAGTTATCAGTCAGTCGAGTCTGCACTTGGGGAGCTTGGTGTTCGACCAGAACAGGTTGATTATATTAGTTATAACCATCTACAAGGTCAGCATATTGCTCATTGGTTTACACTTTTCCCGCAAGCGAAGTTGCTAGTTCATGAGCAGGAGCTTAGGCAGTGTTCGGAGCAGTTGGATCCTGAAAAGTTGCAAGTCTTTACGGATAGCATTTATTTAGGTGAGGGCTTGGCATTTGTGCATAGTCCAGGTGTCTCTGATGGCCATCATGTGTTGGTTGCTAGAGTCGCTGACGGGGTTTGTGTCATTACCGGCAATAGTGTGGGGGCTGATGCTTACGCGCCTCAGCATTCGCGTGTAAGGGCAATTCGTCGTTATGCAGAGCGGCATGAGTTAGAGGTGATTGTTAAGGGGCGCCAACATACGGCGGTAGACACTCATTACGCTGCCATGGTGATGGAAAAAGCATTGGCAGGCTCATCACACCACCCTGATTTTCCTAATTGCGCGTATTCAGGTGAAGCGACGCCTTATTGGCTGATGCCGGGTTTCTCAGTCAGCTTTTTGCGTGGGTTAGATGATTTTGGTGAGATTCAATAAAAAAAGGCCGCTTAATGCGGCCTTTTTTTATTGCGTTAAATCAGCACTGAATTAACGTTTTTCTACTGGCACGATGTCGCGCTGTGTGTGGCCAGTATATAACTGACGTGGGCGACCAATTTTGTATGGTGCGCTGTGCATTTCTAACCAATGTGAAATCCAGCCAACAGTACGTGCCAAGGCGAAGATTACTGTGAACATTGAGGTTGGAATGCCGATCGCCTTCAAGATGATGCCTGAGTAGAAGTCGACGTTTGGATAGAGTTTACGTTCTACAAAGTACGGGTCGCTCAAGGCAATGCGCTCAAGCTCCATGGCCAGTTCTAGCTGCGGATCGTTAATGCCCAATGCAGCCAGTACTTCGTCACAGGTTTGCTTCATTACTTTGGCACGTGGGTCAAAGTTTTTATAAACACGGTGACCAAAGCCCATCAGTTTCACTTCTTTGGTTTTAACTTTTTCCATGAAGCCAGCAACATTTTCAACACTGCCAATTTCATCCAGCATGTTCAGCACGGCCTCGTTGGCGCCGCCATGAGCAGGGCCCCAAAGTGCGGCAATACCAGCAGCAATACAGGCGTAAGGATTGGCGCCAGTTGAGCCAGCTAAGCGTACGGTTGAGGTTGATGCGTTTTGTTCGTGGTCGGCATGCAATGTAAAGATGCGATCCATAGCCTTAGCCAGAACTGGGTTAACTTTGTAATCCACATCAGCAGGCACGGAAAACATCATATGCAGGAAGTTTTCAGCGTAGTTCAGGTCATTGCGTGGATAAACAAATGGCTGACCTGATGAGTATTTGTAGCTCATCGCTGCAATTGTTGGGATTTTAGCGATCAGACGAATTGCAGTGATTTCGCGGTGCTTGGTGTCATTAACATCTAAACCATCATGGTAGAACGCGGACAGGGCGCCAACAACACCACACATAATGGCCATTGGGTGAGCATCACGACGGAAACCATCAAAGAATTTACG
>CAYYWS010000057.1:3119-10457 GCA_964473955.1 uncultured Paraperlucidibaca sp.
GAAATTGGAAGGGAAAGGGATTCATCACCGATAGTCAGTGTCGCGTTTTTGGCCGTCATCACGGTCTCCTGGTGGGTTCTGCGTGCTTATTAGCAAGAGAGAAATGCACGTCTGCATGTGCAAATGCGCGCCTAGCTTAAATCACGAGGCAAAATTGTCAACGAATTAGCGGTAAGCGACACCGTCCATCGACTTAAGTCGCATATAAATTCAGACGATTGTGGCGTGTTTGTCGCCTAAGGTGGTTTGTATTACAGATTGTGCGGGATTATACTTGCCGCCATCGTTAAGTCATCTGACGGTAATAAAAATTAACTTTATTATTATCAGTGTCTTAGCGTCTAAACTTTCCCTATCATGTGCCTTTAGGCCAGATCAACAGGACGCTCTCGTGAAAAGCAATAGACCTGTCAATCTTTCAATGGCAACCGTTATCGAACTCAATTTGAAGTCGCCGGTTGCTATTGCATCAATCTTGCACCGCCTTTCAGGCATTTTATTATTTTTTGTCATTCCCGGGCTGTTATGGCTCTTGCAATGCTCATTGTCTTCGCCAGAAGGCTTTGCGCAGACGCAAGCGTTGTTATCAGGTGTGGTAGCTAAACTGGTCTTGTTTGTTGCTTTGGCCGGTCTGGTTTATCACTTCCTAGCCGGTGTTAAGCATTTGATTGCTGACTGGGGTATTGGCGAGTCTTTAGAAGGCGGGCGTTCGTTTGCCAAGGCTACCTTGGTGGTGTCAGCGTTTGCCATTGCTGCATTATTTGTTTGGGTGGTGCTGTCATGAAGAGTGCAACAAGCTTTAGTCGTTCTGGTTTGTCCGATTGGCTGATCCAACGTGTTAGCGCCATTATCCTTGCTGCGTACACAGTTTGGTTGTTTGGTTTTTTCATCATCAACTCAAATCTTGACTACGCAACTTGGCATGCGTTTATGAGTGGCACGTGCATGCGTATTTTCACGCTGCTGGCATTGCTGTCATTTGTTGCACACGCTTGGATTGGTATGTGGACTGTTTTCACCGACTACTTAACCACTAGCCAGATGGGTCAATCGGCTAATGTGGTGCGTTTGGTGGCACAGATTGTTATGGCGATTGCACTGGTTGTAGTCATCGTCTGGGGCATTCAGATCATTTGGGGCAATTGATATGACAACAATGCGTACAGTCAATTTTGACGCCGTCATTGTCGGTGGTGGTGGTGCGGGCATGCGTGCCTCGCTGCAGTTGGCGCAATCCGGTTTTAAAACAGCACTGATCTCGAAGGTGTTCCCAACTCGTTCACACACGGTGTCGGCGCAAGGTGGTATCACCTGTGCAATCGCTTCTGCGGATCCTAATGACGATTGGCGCTGGCACATGTATGACACCGTCAAAGGTTCTGATTACATTGGTGACCAAGACGCTATTGAGTACATGACCTCAGTGGGTCCACAAGTTGTATTCGAATTGGAGCACATGGGTCTGCCATTTTCACGTACTGACGAAGGCCGCATTTATCAGCGTCCATTCGGTGGTCAGTCCAAGGGTCCAGATAATCCGACTCAAGCCGCACGTACCTGTGCTGCCGCTGACCGTACTGGCCATGCTCTGCTGCATACGCTGTATCAGCAAAATTTGCATCACAAAACCAAGTTCTACATTGAATGGTTAGCGATCGATATCGTTCGCAACCAAGCTGGTGATGTCTGCGGTGTTATTGCGATGGATATCGCCAGTGGCGAAGTGGTGTTCTTTAAGTCAAAAGCAACCGTATTTGCTACCGGTGGTGCAGGCCGTATTTATGCTTCTACTACTAATGCTCATATCAATACCGGTGATGGTGTTGGCATGGCTGCGCGTGCTGGCATTCCATTGCAAGACATGGAAATGTGGCAGTTCCACCCAACCGGTATTGCCGGTGCTGGTACGCTAGTAACGGAAGGTTGCCGTGGTGAAGGCGGTTATTTGTTGAATAAAGACGGCGAGCGCTTCATGGAGCGTTATGCGCCAAATGCCAAAGATTTGGCCGGACGTGACGTGGTTGCGCGTGCCATGGCAACTGAAATTCGCGAAGGCCGCGGTGCAGGTCCAGATGGCGAGTATGTTTATCTGAAATTGGATCATTTGGGTAAAGATGTGCTGCACAGCCGCCTACCGGGTATCTGTGAGCTGGCGCAAACATTTGCTCATGTTGACCCAGTAAAAGAGCCGATCCCTGTTATTCCAACCTGTCACTATATGATGGGTGGTATTCCAACTAACGTGCATGGCCAAGCTATCGCTGTTGATGCCAACGGTAATGACTCTATCGTTAATGGTTTGTATGCCGTGGGTGAAATTGCCTGTGTTTCTGTGCATGGTGCCAACCGCTTGGGCGGTAACTCACTGCTCGACTTGGTGGTGTTTGGTCGTGCTGCCGGTCTGCATATTGAAGACGCATTACGTCAAGGTATGGAGCAGCGCGAGCCATCTGCTTCTGATATTGAGCGTGCACAAGCGCGTATGAATCGTTGGAATAGCTCAGTAAGTGGCGAGTCTGTGCCTGAGTTGCGCAAAGAATTGCAACGTAGCATGCAGCTGAACTTCGGTATCTTCCGTCGTGGCGAAGACATGGACAAAGGTGTTGCTCACGTAGCCGATCTGCGTGAACGCATTGCCCGCGCACATTTGGGTGACAAAACTCAGTCGTTCAACACCGCGCGTGTTGAGGCATTAGAGTTAGATAACTTGCTGGAAACAGCCGAAGCGACAGCATTGTCAGCTCAGGTTCGTACTGAGTCACGTGGTGCGCATAGCCGTGAAGATTATCCAAATCGTGATGATGAAAACTGGTTGGCTCACTCGCTGTTCCACACCGACACCAAGGTGGTTGGCAAGCGTGCCGTGAACTTTGCGCCTAAGCAAGTTAAGGCGTTCCAACCTAAAGCACGTACTTATTGATAGGGGTTCATCATGCTTAAAGTCAGCATCTATCGTTACAACCCAGATACCGACCGCGAACCCTTTATGAAAGAGTTCCAGGTCGACACCCAAGGCCGTGATTTGATGGTATTGGATGTGTTGAATCTGGTGAAAGAGCAAGATGATTCCTTGGTCTACCGTCGCTCATGCCGTGAAGGTGTTTGTGGTTCAGATGGCGTCAACATGAATGGTAAGAACGGCCTGGCGTGTATTACGCCTGTGTCGGTGGCAACTAAAGGCGGCAATCATCTGATTGTTAAGCCTTTGCCGGGCTTGCCAGTGCTACGTGACTTGGTTGTTGATATGTCGATGTTCTTTGCGCAGTACGAAAAAGTACAGCCCTATGTCATCAACGACACACCAGCACCAGCAATCGAGCGTCTGCAGACACCAGAAGAGCGCGCTAAGCTTGATGGTCTTTATGAGTGCATTCTGTGTGCCTGCTGTTCAACAAGCTGCCCATCATTCTGGTGGAATCCAGAGAAGTTCTTAGGCCCATCTGCATTGCTGCAGGCTTATCGCTTCTTGGCAGATAGCCGTGACACAGCAACTGCTGATCGTTTGGCTAAGCTCGACGATCCGTTCAGCTTGTTCCGTTGCCGTGGCATCATGAATTGTGTCAGTGCTTGCCCTAAAGGTTTGAATCCAACTAAGGCGATTGGTCACATTCGTAATATGTTGCTGACACAGGCCTCGTAACGTAGGTTTTTTCAGTAAAACAAAAACGGCCGCTGATGCGGTCGTTTTTGTTTCCACTCGTCGAATAATTTGTCTAGTCACACTTTGGTAGTGGTTCCTCAGTAGGCTGATTCGCGTTAGTATCCAGTCTACTTTCACGGCCTAGACACCCTAAGCCGTTGTAAAAATCTGAGTCTTGTAACCAATAAGATTTAGTTCAGGCAATATTCTGTTTGGGATAATCATCATGCAAGAAGGCCAAATGCTGAATCAGTGGAAAACATCACAACTTTCTGCTGATAACGCCGCCTATGTTGAAGCACTTTATGAAGAATTCTTAGTTTCTCCTGCCAGTGTGCCTGATGAGTGGCGCACCTATTTTGAGCTTTTGCCTCGTGTTGCAGAGGTTAGTCAAGACACTCCCCATAATGTGATTCGTGAGCAGTTTTTATTACTGGCACGTAATCGCAGTCGCGCTCAGCCTTTAACCACTAATGAAGTTTCTAGCGCGCATGACCAGCGTCAAGTGGCGGTGCTGCAGCTTATTGCGGGTTACCGAAATCGAGGACACCAGCGTGCAAAAATTGACCCGCTAGGCTTAGTTGTCCGTCACGATGTTCCAGATATTGAGTTGTCTAGCCATGGTTTAACGCCGGCTGATTTAGATACAGTCTTTAATGTTGGCAATTTGGCGATTGGTAAAGCTGAAGCGCCTTTGCGTGAAATTGTCAAAAGCCTTGATGCGATTTACTGTCAGAGCATCGGCATTGAATACATGCATATTGTTGATACCGCACAAAAACGCTGGATTCAGCAACGCCTTGAAGGTGCACGTGGCAACTTCGGTTTTTCAGCAGATACCAAACGTCAACTACTCGAATCGATTACTGCAGCCGAAGGCTTAGAGCGTTATTTGGGTTCGCGTTTTGCTGGTGCGAAGCGCTTTGGCTTGGAAGGTGGTGAGTCACTTATTCCAATGGTGAAAGAGTGTATTTATCGAGCTGGACAGGCCGGCACCAAAGAAGTCGTGATTGGTATGGCTCACCGTGGCCGTCTCAATGTGTTGGTCAATATTTTAGGTAAGCAGCCCAGCAGCTTATTTGGTGAGTTTGAAGGTAAGTCCTTCACCCAAAAAGGCTCTGGTGATGTGAAGTACCACCAAGGTTTCTCTTCTAACCTGATGACGCCCGGTGGTGAAGTGCACTTGGCAATGGCATTTAACCCATCGCACTTAGAGATTGTTTCGCCTGTTGTTGAGGGATCGGTACGTGCTCGTCAAGACCGTCGCTTAGACTCATCTGGCCGTTTGGTATTGCCAATTAGTATTCATGGTGATGCCGCATTTGCTGGCCAAGGTGTGGTCATGGAGACCTTCCAAATGTCGCAAACGCGCGGTTATAAAACCGGCGGTACTGTGCATATTGTGGTCAATAACCAAGTGGGCTTTACCACTAGCCGTGTTGATGATGCGCGCTCGACTGAATACTGTACTGGTGTGGCCAAAATGGTTCAGCCGCCTATTTTTCATGTTAATGGTGATGATCCAGAAGCGGTATTGTTTGTCACACAAATGGCCTTGGACTTCCGCATGGAGTTTAAGAAAGACGTCGTGATTGACATGTATTGTTATCGTCGCCGTGGTCATAACGAAGCCGACGAGCCATCAGCAACACAACCGCTGATGTACAAGGTCATTAACAACTTGCCAACCACCCGCGCCATTTATGCTGAGCGCTTAGAGAAAGAAGGTTCGATTAAGCCCGGCACTGGTGATGAGATGGTAAATGCTTATCGTCAGAAGTTAGAGGCGGGTGAGAGCGTAGTACCAGAGTTGGTGCCAAACCCCAATAAAACATTGTTTGTAGATTGGGCGCCTTATTTAAACCATGCCGTTGTGGATGAGTGGGAAACGGGTGTGCCATTAACCGAATTGGCCCGACTCGGCAAAATCATGTCGACTATGCCTGAACAGTTTGTCGTACAGCGCCAAGTTAAAAAGGTATTGGAAGATCGCGAGCGCATGTGGGCGGGTAACCTCGAGTTGAACTGGGGTGCCGCTGAAGTCATGGCGTATGCGACCTTGCTGCAAGAAGACTTTTTTGTTCGCATTACGGGTCAAGACATTGGTCGTGGCACGTTCTCGCATCGTCATGCCATTTTGTATAACCAAAACAACAATGAGCCGCATATTCCGCTGCAGCAATTAGTGCTGAGAGAAAAGCAGTTAGAGCTTTATGACTCGTTATTGTCTGAAGAGGCAGTGCTGGCGTTTGAGTATGGTTATGCCACCACGACACCCAACTCGTTGATTGTTTGGGAAGCCCAGTTTGGTGACTTTGCCAACGGTGCCCAAGTGGTGATTGACCAGTTTATTTCGAGTGGTGAAACCAAGTGGGAGCGCGTTTGTGGCTTAACAATGCTGTTGCCACATGGTTACGAAGGCCAAGGCCCTGAACACTCTTCGGCTCGTTTAGAGCGCTTCTTGCAATTGTGTGCAGAGCACAATATGCAGGTCTGCACGCCATCAACACCAGCTCAAATTTTCCATTTATTGCGTCGACAAGCAGTGCGTCCATTACGTAAGCCGTTGATTATTATGTCGCCTAAGAGTTTGTTGCGTCATAAATTGGCGGTGTCACCGATTGAGGAGCTGAGTCAAGGTGGCTTCCGTACGGTCATTCCAGAAATTGACGCAATTGATGCCAAAGTCGTGAAGCGTGTTGTGATCTGTGGCGGCAAAGTCTATTACGACTTGTTAGAGAAACGCCGCGAGCTAGGGCTGAGCCATGTTGCTATTGTGCGAGTAGAGCAGTTATATCCATTCCCTGATGCCAACTTAATGGCTGCTATCAAGCCATATACCAAAGCAGAAGAGGTAGTGTGGTGCCAAGAAGAGCCGATGAACCAGGGTGCTTGGTATAACACGCGGCATAACCTAGAACGAGTGGTTGGCAAATGGCAGCCGTTGTTGAAAATTGGCTATACCGGACGTCCGCTGTCGGCAGCGCCAGCTTGTGGCTCGGTTTATTTGCATACTAAAGAACAAGCGGCTTTAGTCGCTGATGCCCTTGGCGTGACGAACGCCTAAACAATCCAGTTAAAAGGAACTCTAATCATGAGTCTGGAAATTAAAGCACCGGTTTTCCCTGAGTCAGTGGCAGATGGTACGGTGGCAACATGGCACAAAAAGCCAGGTGATGCAGTCAAGCGTGATGAGCTTTTAGTCGATATTGAAACTGATAAGGTCGTACTGGAAGTAGTTTCTCCCGCAGATGGCGTCTTGCAAGACGTATTAAAGCAAGAGGGCGACACTGTGTTGTCGCAAGAGCTGTTAGCACATGTGACGGAAGGTGCTGCGGCTGCTCCTGAGGCTAGTAAGCCAGCTGAAGAATCAGCAAAAGCTGAACCAGAAAAAGCCGAGCCAGCAAAAAAAGATACGACCGCTGCGGCAGGTCCTGCTGCACGTAAAGCGGCTGCAGAGGCAGGGGTAAATGTTGCTAACCTAACCGGCTCCGGAGTTGGCGGTCGTGTTACTAAAGCGGATGTATTAGCAGCGCCGAAGGCGCCAACATCTGCAGCGTCAGCTCCGGTGGCGGCAGCTGCAGCAGCGCCATTGGCTGCTGGTGAGCGCATTGAGAAGCGTGTGCCAATGACACGCTTACGTGCCAAAGTTGCCGAGCGCTTGTTAGAAGCGAAGCAGTCTACTGCCATGCTGACCA
>CAYYWS010000058.1:0-10452 GCA_964473955.1 uncultured Paraperlucidibaca sp.
GTGCGTGGGAAGCTGTCGCCTAAACCAATCGTTTTGAGTCGATCATCTGCGATACCACGTGAAATAAGCGCTTGCATGACACTACGCGCTCTAGCTTCTGATAAACGTTGGTTGTAGGCAGCCGCACCAACGTTATCGGTATGGCCTGCAATTACAACACGTAGGTTATCTTGGCTATTAAGGAACTTAGTGGCGTCATCTAAAATGCTATTAGAACTTGCAGAGAGTGTGGCTTTATTGAAGTCAAACTCAATGTTTTCGATGGTCAACGTTTGGCCAATCGCGCAACCACGATTGTCTGTGCGTACGCCAGGCAAGGTGTTTGGACACTCGTCAATGCTGTCTGGAATGCCATCGCCATCAGAGTCAATTGGTGCAACCTCTTTTACCACCTCTTTAATAACTTCGACTTCTTTCTCGACGGTTACTACACGTTCAACCGTTTCTGTGCGAGCACGACCCAGTGGAATCTCAATACCGGCAGTAACAACGCCATCTAATACATTGTTTAAGTAGTCGTCATAGATGCCACGAACGTCGATTCGGCCGCGTACGCTGTCACCAATCAGCAAACCAGTAAGGCCGGCACCAATGCTTGCTGTGAAAGTAGTTTTGTCAGAGCTATCTGGAATAACATCATTACGTGCGATACCAATACCCGCCAATAGGAAGGGTGTGAGTTGATCACGGTTGCCAAAAGCGTATTGCAGATCTGCGTTTAAGCTGCGGCGAAAGAAGTTGGTGGGTAAGGACTTATCTGTTTTTAGAGTGGTGTGGTTAGCGCCTAGCTCAAGATATAAACGATTTGAAATGGATGTGAGCGGAATGCCAACGGCTGCAATTGCACCATATCCGAAGTCGGTGTCACGCTTGTTATCCGGCTGATTATATAGTGCACCAATATAAACATGGTAAAGGCTATTTTCACTTGCTCGAGTAGGTAGCTGTTCGTCGTTATTAGCAAATGCGAAGCTGCTGCCGATTAAAACCAATGACGCCACGAGGGGTTTTAAATATGAAGTCATTTTGCACGCCTTTTGTATGTTGTTTTATCCCAATTTGAATTTACCAAGCTTTTCGTAAATTTACCTGTCTCTTTATCTTTTTATACAAAATTAATACAAAGTAACGTAAACGACTACATTGGTTTGAAGCACTAATCTGAATTTTTTCAGCCCAACCTCGACAAAAGTCTTAACGAATGCCGTACAATCCGCCGGTTTGTGAGAGGTGTGACGTTGAGGTCACACTGTGTCAATGCCATTTGCCTGTTACTACGTTTAGTCAGGCAGTAAGGAAGAGGACAAACCATGCTGATTGGCATTCCAAAAGAGACTGTTGCGGGTGAAACACGTGTTGCCGCAACACCAGAAACTGTCAAAAAATTTGCAGCCCTTGGGCTAAATATTGTGGTGCAGTCGGGTGCAGGCCTTGCGTCTAGCGCGACTGATGCAGCCTATGAAGCAGCTGGCGCAAAAATTGCGGCCGATGCTGCGGCGACATTGGCTGATGCCGATATCGTGCTGAAAGTGGTTGCTCCAACCGCGGATGAAACTGCGTTGATTAAGCAAGGCGCCACTGTTTTGGCCGCATTTGCGCCACATCAAAATGAGTTCTTAGAGGCTTACGCAGCTAAAGGCTTAACCTGTGTTTCTATGGAATTAATTCCACGGATCACCCGTGCCCAAAGCTCTGACATTTTGTCATCACAGGCTAACTTGGCCGGTTACAAAGCAGTGTTGTTGGCTGCTAACGAATACGCCGGTTTGTTCCCCATGATGATGACCGCTGCTGGCACCATTAAGCCTGCCCGTACTGTGGTATTGGGTGTGGGTGTTGCTGGTTTGCAAGCCATTGCAACCGCTAAGCGCTTAGGCTCTGTGGTTGAAGCATCTGATTTGCGTCCTGCGGCTAAAGAGCAAGTCGAATCTTTGGGTGGCCGCTGGTTAGACGTTCCTATGTCTGACGAAGAAAAAGCGAAAGCATTAGGCACCGGTGGTTATGCTTGGCAGCCATCACCTGAATACATTCGTGATCAAGCGGTTGTAGTAGATAAGGCTGTATCAAACGCCAATATCGTTATTACCACAGCACAAATTCCTGGTCGCAAGGCTCCTGTGTTGGTGAAGGCTGAAACCGTTGCCAAAATGAAGCCCGGCTCAATCATCGTGGATATGGCGGTGAGCACCGGCGGCAACGTTGAAGGCTCTAAGCTAGATGAAACGGTCGTTACCGAAAATGGTGTGCGTATTGTTGGTATCGGCAATATTCCTGCATTGGTAGCAACCGAAGCCTCCGCGCTGTATGCCCGCAATATGCTCAACTTCCTGTCGCCTATGGCCGACAAAGAGGCTGGCAGCATTGTGCTAAATCGCGAAGACGACATGGTTAAGCCCACATTAATCGTGGATAACGGCCAAGTGCTTTACAAAAAGGCCTGATGGAGAGTGTGCGAATGAACGAATTAACTCAAAGCGTTGAGCAGGCCGTAGGCGTCCCCTTCGTTGCTGTGTTCACGATTTTTGTGCTGGCTATTTACGTTGGCTACTACGTGGTTTGGAGTGTGACTCCTGCATTGCATACGCCTTTGATGGCGGTAACCAATGCGGTGTCTTCCATTATTGTGGTGGGTGCGATGCTGCAGACCATTACTTTTAACGGCGAAATTACGCTGACCACGATTCTTGGCGCTATCGCCGTGTTCTTGGCAAGTATCAACATCTTCGGTGGCTTTGCGGTGACCGATCGTATGTTGGACATGTTCAAGAAGAAGAAGTAAGGAGCCATATCAATGCAAAACTATGCACAATACGCTGATTGGGCCTACTTGGTTGGTGCCATTCTGTTCATTTTGACCCTGCGTGGCTTGTCATCACCGACAACAGCAGTAGCAGGTAACCGTTACGGTATGTTTGGTATGGCCTTGGCCGTAGTTGCAACATTCTTTGTTGCGCCAAACCCTGCCATGCTGCTGATTATTGTTGCAATGGTATTAGGCGCAATCATTGGTTTGTACCGTGCGCGCACTGTGCCAATGACACAAATGCCTGAAACTGTGGCGATGATGCACTCACTGGTGGGTATGTCGGCCGTTCTAATCGCGGTAGCAGCAGTGCTTAACCCTGATACAAACTTCAATGCCGTATTTCGCTTTGAACTGTTCATTGGTTGTTTTGTGGGTGCTATCACTTTCACCGCGTCGGTTATTGCCTGGGGCAAATTGTCCGCTAAGTTAGCCGCCAAGCCACTGAAAGGCGTTTGGGTTAAACCAACACAGGCCATTCTGTTCTTTGCTATGTTGGGCTTTGGTGCACATTACTTCATCGCCGACTCGCTGCAATCCTTCCTGATCATGACCGCTATTGCATTGGTGTTTGGTTACTTCTGGATTGCACCCATTGGCGGTGGCGACATGCCAGTTGTGGTGTCCTTGCTGAACTCCTTGTCAGGTTGGGCTGCTGCCGGTATCGGTTTCACGTTAAGCAAC
This sequence comes from uncultured Paraperlucidibaca sp., assembly GCA_964473955.1. GTDB lineage: Bacteria > Pseudomonadota > Gammaproteobacteria > Pseudomonadales > Moraxellaceae > Perlucidibaca. The sequence continues at coordinate 3,488 of CAYYWS010000058.1, forward strand.
TCGATGTTGATCATTGCCGGTTCGTTGGTGGGTTCTTCAGGCGCTATTCTGTCCTACATCATGTGTAAAGCCATGAACCGTTCGTTGTTAAACGTACTGTTCGGTGGTTTTGGTGCCAGTTCTGCTGCAGCCGTTGAAGGTGATGGTGTTGAGAAGAACTATAAGTCAGGTTCTGCTGAAGATGCTGCCTTCATGATGGCAAATGCAGACTCTGTGGTGATCGTGCCTGGTTACGGTTTGGCACAAGCGCGTGCACAAAACGCCGTGAAAGAATTGGCAACAGTACTGAAAGAGCAGGGCGTTACTGTACGTTATGCAATTCACCCAGTTGCTGGTCGTATGCCTGGCCACATGAACGTTTTGTTGGCTGAAGCTGACGTGCCTTATGAAGACGTTTGTGAAATGGAAGAGATTAACTCTGACTTTGCATCAACTGACGTAGTATTGGTTATCGGTGCAAACGACGTGGTTAACCCAGCGGCTAAGGATGACCCAACGTCACCGATTTACGGCATGCCTATTTTGGAAGCTAACCGTGCGCGTACCATCATGGTGATTAAGCGTTCGATGTCTCCTGGTTATGCTGGCTTAGACAATGACCTGTTCTACATGGATAAAACCATGATGATCTTCGGTGATGCTAAGAAAGTATTGGAAGAAATGGTCAAAGGTGTAACCGGTGGTGGTCATTAATTGACGCCACTGACCTGCGCCTTAGTGCGCAGGTCACCTATAAAAAACCGCCTCAGAAGGGCGGTTTTTTTATGTGCGTATGCTGCGACGTTGCAGCAAGGTGAGAGCCTGACTGACGGCCAAGAGGCCCATGCTAGCGGTGACCGTCATGGCCGAGCCATAACCGCTGCAGTTGAGCCCCGCACTGTCACAGACATCAATTGGTGTGTGCATGGGCTCATCTGAGTACACACAGTGAATGCCAAATGGTTTCCCTGGCTCCTGCGGATAACCATGATGTTTACGCAAGCGTTTGCGCAGGCGTGCTAATAATGGGTCCTGCTCACAACGTGCAATATCTTCAATATGTAAACGGCTGGGGTCGGTTTTACCGCCGGCGGCACCACATACGATCAGCACATTGCGGTGCCGCCGGGCATGTAATACCAAGCTGAGTTTGGCCTTAGCATCATCACAGCAATCCATAATGAGATCTGGCTGTGGTGTCAAAATATCAGTGGTATTTTCACGCGTTAGAAAGTCATCAACTACACGGATTTGTGCGCGTGGATTAATGCCACGAATGCGATCGGCTAGAACATCTGCTTTACTGCGGCCAAACTCTGCGGTGAGAGCGGCCAACTGACGATTAACATTGGAGGCTACTACCACGTCCATATCGACCAAGGTAAAGCGGCCAATGCCATTACGTGCTAACGCTTCAACTACCCAAGAGCCAACACCGCCTAGGCCGACAACAACGGCGTGAGAGCGTTCAAAACGTTGTAGTGCGGCATCGCCATAAACACGTGCTACACCCGCAAAGCGGCGGGTGTAGTCATCGTCTTCTGTTGTGATTGATACATTTTCCATGGCGCCATTATAGCGGGCGTGTTGGCTCGCTGACGTCGCTTTTTATGACGGGAACCGCTGGTGCCATTAAAAAATACATCACAGGGGTGACCAGACGGGCTAAAAATGTCGATGAGATTAAGCCGCCGATGATGACCCAGGCCAAGGGCGCATAGAGCGGTGAGCCTTGGATCACCAATGGCGTGAGTCCACCGATTGCAGTAAGTGAGGTCAATAAAATCGGTAAGAAGCGAATTTCCCCGGCTTCTTGAATGGCCTCCATGAGACTACGCCCTTGTTGTCGTAGCTGGTTGGTAAAGTCGACTAACAAGATCGAGTTTTTAATCTCGATGCCAATAAGTGCAATAAAGCCGATGGTTGCCGTAAAAGAGATGGAGTTGCCAGATAAAAACAAGGCGATTAGACCACCTATGATGCCCAGCGGGATGACACCGGCGACAATCGCGGTACTTTTGAAGCTACCAAACTCAAGCACCAATACCGCCAGAATGCCAAAGATAGCCACCATGGCTGCGGTTTCGATGCCACCAAAACTATTTGCTCTGGCTTCGACTTGGCCGGCAACTTTATAGCGATAACCATCAGGCCACTCCATAGCATCTAGCTGCTCTATCACCGCCTCGGTTACTTTTTCGGTATTAAAGCCATCACTGGAATAAGCGGTGAGGGTAATGGCGCGTTGACGTTGGAAGCGAGGAATTTTACTCGGTGCGGCGACAAAACCAGGGTTAGTTAACTGGCTTAATGGCACAGCATCCCCGGTGGCAGAGGTCAGGTAGATCTGCTCTAGGCTTGCCAAGCGTGAGTGCCCGTCTTGAGGTGGTAGGCGTAGGTTGATGTCATATTCGTCACCATTAGCCTCACGGAATTGGCCAATACTTTCGCCTGCAATGGCTAAGCGAGTGGTGCGGTCAATCTCAATCAGTGGAATACCAAGCTGGGCGGCTTTTTCACGATCAATATTTAAGTCCAAGTCGGTACGCAGAAGTCTGGCAGGGTTGCCGACATCGCGTGCGCCTGGCGTAGTTTGAATGATTTGCTCAATAGTCAATGCTAACTTGCGTAGCTCATCAATTTCAGGGCCGATGACGCGAATGGCGATCGGCGCATCAATGGGCGGGCCATTCACAAAAGGCTTAACGATGATGCGCGCGCCTGGATAGTCGTTGAAAGCTCGCCGTAACTGTTCGTGGAAGGCAGGTGTGCGTTTATTGTGATATTCGTGCAGCTCAATAAATAAATCACCGACATTGCTGCGTGTTTCGGTGGGGAATACATTGTAGAAAATTCGTGGGTTACCACGACCTGCGTTGGCAAACACCGTTTTTACTTCAGGTGAGCTCAGTAAAATTTGCTCTACAAATCGTACAGCACGATCAGTTTCTTCTAAGGAGCTGCCCGTTGGCGTCTCTACCGTAATACGAAGTTGTGGAGTGTCAGCGTTAGGGAACAGGCTCATGCCCATCAAAGGCACTAACCCGAGTGTGGCGACAAACGCGAGGGCAGCAAAGCTCAAGGTCTTACGGGGATGGTTCAGTGCCCAGGCCAGTAACGGGCGGTAGACGGTATGAATACCACGCATCACCAGCTGCAGCACTTTGTTGCCTTCTGGAGCCTCTTCTTTTGCCAACCAACGGCTGGCTAAGAATGGAATGATGGTTAGTGAAACTACCAATGAAGCAATGACGGTGAAGGTTACTGCTGCCGGCAAGGAGCGGATAAATTTGCCCGCACCTTCAGGCAAGAAAAACAGGGGTAAAAATGCAAACAATAAGGTAGCGGTACAGCCCAATACGGCCAAGTAAATTTGCCCGGTTGCTTTAATAGCAGCCTCTTTACGGCTGTAACCCAAACGTAGGAAACGCGATATGTTTTCGGTGACCACAATCGAGTCGTCAACGAGCAAGCCTAAAGCCAATACAAAGCCGGCAATCGATAATTGATTTAGCGAGAAACCGCTGAAGTAGAGCATGGCAACGCCCATGGCCATCGACAGCGGGATAGAGACCATGACCACGCCAGCAGCGCGAAGGCCAAGTGGTAATAGGGTGATCATCACAAGACCAACGGCAATCATGAAGTCGGTGGCAAGACGACCTAAACGCTGGTCAACATTTTTGGACTGGTCAAAGCCGACCTCTAAACGATAATCTAGCGGCAGAATTTGCTGATATTGCTCAATTTCTTTGAGCAGGCCGTCACGCACGGCATATATGTTTTGGTTGTCTTTCTGGTTGGCAGTAATGAATACAGCCTGTTGACCTTGATAACGCGTACGGTGGCTTTCTTCTTGGTAACCCCAGCTCACCTCTGCGACATCTTTTAAGCGCAAAATGTCACGGCCATTGCTGGCGACAACCACATTAGCAAGGTCATCCAGTGTTGAAAAACTGCCTGAGGTACGCACATTAAAACGGTTTTGCCCAAGCACTAGGGCACCGCCGGGAATATTGGTGTTTTCGCTTTGAAGAATTTGCGCGACGCGGCTAACAGGGATGCGGTATTGCGCCAGTTTGGCAAGGTCTAAGGCGACTTGTACCTCTGCAGTGGGCAGCCCCCAAACAGCAATATCACGCACGCCCGGCACTTGCTCTAGGCGATCTTTTAAACGCTCGGCCAAGATGTGCATTTCACGTGGGGAGCCGTTGGGGCCAATTAAGGCCATCTGCAAAATATTGACCAAGCCAGGGCTGGCTTTGATGATTTCTTGAGAACGCACACCAGCAGGTAAGTCATTGCGGATAGCGTTAATTTCACGCAAGGTTTCGTCGTATTTCTTCTCGGCGTCTTTGCTCCAGTCAAACTCTACACGTACGATGGATAGACCGTCTTCGCTATCACTCCAGATGTTTTTTACATCTTCGATGCGATTGATTGCCTGCTCAATCGGTTCAGTGACTAGCTTCTCCATATCCGATGGGTCGGCGCCAGGAAAAACGGTGACGATAGATACAACGGGAATTGCAAAGGTAGGGTCTTCACCACGGGGTATGTTTTTAAATGCATGTAAGCCAATGGCCGCCATCATTAAAAACATAACTAGTGTGAATTGAAAATTTCGAACTGAGAATGCCGCAAAACCCATGATTCAAACTCCTCTGTGAGCGTGCTGTCCGGGTTAGGGCAGAATACGAACGCGTCTATCGGGATTTAGCCAAGCTGCGCCTTCAGTGACGAGCTTTTCACCGTGTTTAAGGCCGCTAATGATGCTCACATAACCATCTTTAATGTCGCCAAGCTGCACTTGGCGTTGGCGTGCAATGTTGTCGTTGTCGACGACATAGACAAACGCTTTGTCTTTATCACCTTCCAATATGGCGGTGAGAGGCACTTGTATCTGCTGTTGCTCTTTTGCCGCCAAGGTGATGCGTACATCCGCCACTTGTCCTGATAACAGGCGGTATTCAGCTAAGGTAGGTAGTGGCAGGGTAATCCGTATGGTGCCGGAACGGGGGTCACTGGCAGAGCCGATTTCACGCACTTTACTTTTGATAACAAGGTCAGGATACGAGCGTAAGCGCACTTCGGCTAAGTCGCCAACATGGACGTTGACGGCATCGCGTTCACTTAGGCCTGCGCGTATTACCCAGCCTAAATCTTGTCTAGCTAATGTGACAATAGGGCTGCCGGGGGCAACAAGCTCTCCAGGCTCGGCAAAACGCTGCAGGATTACGCCCTGACCGCTGGCACGAATGACGGCGTGCTGCTGGTTAAAACGTGCACTGGATAAAGCGGCTTCTGCAACAGAGAGTTGAGTGCGTGCGTCTTGCGCCACTTGCTCCGCAATCACGCCCTGCTGAAATAAGTCCTGAGCACGTGTTAGGTCACGTTTGGCCTTTTCAACATTGGCACTGGCTTGCTTAACCTGTGCGTCAATTTCGGTGGTGTCGAGTCGAGCTAATTCTTGTCCCGCTTTAACGCGATCACCTGCCTCTACGCTTATTCGACGAACTATGCCGCCGGTTTTAAAGCTTAGGCGGATTTCTTCTTGGCTAGCCAATGTGCCAGTGACGTTGATAAGGTCAACGTCATCTTGCATGCCAACTACGCTGACGCGGACCGGTAAGCTATCGTCTGGCACACTTTGTGGTGCCTCGGCACAGGCAAACAGTAGGCTGCAAGTGAGTATGAGTAGTGGGTGTCGGTGCGTCATTGACATGGACAAGTTCCTTGCAGCAATCAAATTAGGCTAACCAAACATACTCATAGGTATGTTTGGTTAGCATATTGCGCTGTATCTTGTCATTTGACAATCACTGTAATGGTCTGGGACAGGCTAAAATGAACGGCTCAAAAAGCTGCCCTATGTATAGAACATCATTAACTACAATGGCTTGAGAGACTGCACTGATAGCACTGCCGTCGTCTGCAAAGAGCTTGGTCACGTTGCCAGTGTTGGTGTTGATTTCATACAGTATCGATGGCGAAGCACGGTTGTCTCGGCGCCAATGCCAAAAAAGCTGGAACAGTGAGGGGTGTGCGGGAGACATCAGGTGTCCTGGCCGTCCTGGCGTAATGGCGTCAAGCAGTGATAGGTTGGTAGTTTTTTCTTTAAACTGAAAGCGGCCATTGGCCAATATTTGGTATTTATTGATGCCTTCGCCTAAAGTCTGGCTGACGTAGGCGGTGTCGTGATCCAGCCAAATGCCATTGGCAAACGATAATTCATTTGTCGCTATTTGCCAGCCACGGCCTGATCGATAATGAATAACGCTGGACTTACGTTGCAGAAATAACATTTCAGTGATGCTGCCACCATTGGCGCGCTCGATGGTGACGTAAATGTCGCCGTTATCACGGAGCACCAAATCATTGGGTGCACTCATCAATGGCGTGGTCATGAGCCGACGAAAGTGCAGAACATCGTTGCTAAGCTCATAAACGGCAATGCTGTGTTGATCACTAAAGACCTCACTGTCATGTGATATGACATATAACCACCAATTGCCGTTGCGCTTTTGTGCGTCCATGCCATGAGGGCGAAAACGGAAAGACTCAGGCTCACCTTCGCGTGGTAATGCCTGCATGGTTTTGCTGTTTAGGTCATATAGATAAATCTCACCCGTACGAGCAAAACGTCGGCGATCATGGCTGGAAATAAGCAGTTGTTGTCGGTCTTTTAAGTAGAGCAGATTTTCTGGGCCAGGACCTGTCTCGATAGACTGGCACTGATCGGCAGTGATCAGTGGTTCTGCATTGGCTAAAGAGCTGCTGAATGCATAAAGGCAGCATAAAAAGAGAGCGCAATTACGCAGCATAGTCATGGCCTGAGTAACATGAACGAATGGTGACACAGTAGCGGGCTTAGGGCTGGCTTTCCAGTGCTTGCAGACGAGCGGATTTTAATTCAAGCAGGCGTTTAGTGTCTGCGTTCATGTCTTCGATCGCGGCAATTTCAGCTTCAAGCGTTTCAATTTCTA
>CAYYWS010000059.1:0-10115 GCA_964473955.1 uncultured Paraperlucidibaca sp.
ATGGCGAGTTAGTGGGTGCGGTGCAGGTCCATGACGGCAAAGAATTGATGCTGATCTCTGATCAAGGCACCTTGGTTCGTACTCGTGTCAGCGAAATTTCTGTGCTGTCGCGTAACACCCAAGGCGTAACATTAATTCGCTTAGACACTAATGAGCATTTAGTCGGTGTTGTCAGTCTAGATGAAGATTTAGATGATGACCTCGACGACGCAGTTAATGCCGATGTTGTTGTAGAAACTAGTGAAGTAACCCCTGAACCTAACACGTCGGTGCAAGATGACGAGAGCGTATAACTTTTGCGCAGGCCCTGCGGCGCTGCCTGATGTAGTGCTGCAACAAGCAGCAGATGAATTGGTTGATTGGCATGGTCGTGGCTGCTCCATCATGGAGATGAGCCACCGCAGTGCCGACTTTACTGCAGTGGCCGAAACTGCCGAGCAAGATCTGCGTGATTTGTTAGGCATTCCTAACAATTACAAAGTGTTGTTTTTGCAGGGCGGGGCATCACAGCAATTCGCTCAAATTCCAATGAATTTATTGCGTGACAAACGCAGCGCTGACTACGTCAATACCGGCATGTGGTCAGACAAAGCCATTGCTGAGGCTAAGCGTTATACTCAAGTTAATGTCGTCGCTAGTGATGAAGCCAATAACTTCCGCACAGTGCCCGATATTAGCCAGTGGCAAATCAACCCAGATTCTGCTTATTTGCACTACACACCCAATGAAACCATTCATGGTGTTGAGTTTGATTTTGTGCCAGATGTGGGTTTACCGTTGGTGGCCGACTTCTCTTCCAGTATTTTGTCTGAGCCGATTGATGTCTCTAAGTTTGGGCTGATCTATGCCGGTGCTCAGAAGAATATTGGCCCAGCCGGCATTGTGGTTGTCATTGTGCGCGAAGACCTCATCGGTCAAGTTATTCCCGGCACAGCTACCATGTTGGATTATTCGGTAGCAGCTAAAAATGGTTCGATGTATAACACACCGCCGACGTTTGCGTGGTATCTGGCCGGTTTGGTTTTTAAATGGCTAAAAGCCAACGGTGGTTTGAGCGCCATGGCCGCGGTTAATCGCCGCAAAGCTGATGCCTTGTATGCTGCTATTGATGGCTCTGACTTCTATGGCAATCCTGTCGATAAGCGCTACCGCTCACGCATGAATGTGCCGTTTACCTTAGCTGATGCCAAATTAGAGAAAGTCTTTTTAGCAGAAGCGGATGCCGCAAACTTGCTGAATTTGGCAGGACATCGCTCAGTGGGTGGCATGCGCGCAAGCCTTTATAATGCGGTGAGTGAAGCGGCGGTTTTGGCACTAACCGATTTTATGGCCGACTTTGAGCGCCGTCACGGGTAACCCTAAGGACTAAAGTGATGAGCGATAATAAAACGCCCACCTTGGATGAGATTCGTTGCGAGATTGATCGCATAGATACTGAGCTGATGAATTTAATCAGCGAACGTGCTCGTTGTGCCCAGGCTGTGGCCGAGGTAAAGCATCGCGAAAATCCCGAAACAACAGTGTTTTACCGTCCAGAGCGCGAAGCCCAAGTATTAACGCGGGTGATGTCACGTAATCCTGGTCCCTTAGCTAATGAAGAAATGGCACGATTATTTCGTGAAATCATGTCGGCATGCTTGGCGCTCGAGCAGCCATTACGCATTGCATTTTTAGGTCCTTTGGGGACATTCACCCAAACAGCGGCGCTAAAACACTTTGGGCATTCTGTTGTTGCAGTACCGCTGGCAAATATTGATGACGTTTTTCGTGAAGTGGAAGCGGGTAGTGTGAACTACGGCGTGGTACCAGTCGAAAACTCTTCTGAAGGGATGGTTAACCATACCTTGGATAGCTTTTTAGACTCTAATCTCCGCATTATCGGCGAAGTTGAGCTAAGAATTCATCATCATCTCTTGGTCGCTGAGGGCACACGTGAAGATGCTATTTCACGTATCTACTCGCATCAGCAATCTTTGGCGCAGTGTCGAAAATGGTTGGATGCTAATTTCCCCAAAGCTGAGCGTGTCGCGGTGTCAAGCAATGCTGAGGCTGCGCGCCGAATCAAAGGTGAGTGGCATTCAGCAGCAATTGCCGGTGAAACAGCCGCCGAGTTATATGGCTTAACCAAACGTCATCAACGTATTGAAGACAATCCAAATAACACCACGCGCTTTTTGATTATCGGTCCAGAACCAATTCCTGCCAGTGGTGATGACAAAACCTCCATCATGATTTCGGTGAAAAATGCGGCTGGCGCTTTGTATGGTCTGTTAGAGCCTTTTCACCGGCGTGGCATTAACTTAACGCGTATCGAGAGTCGTCCTAGTCGTAATGATATTTGGACTTACGTGTTTTTTATCGACTTTGAAGGTCATCAAGACGATGCGGTAGTGCAAGAGGTTATAACCGAACTGGAGCCTCAAATGCGTGCCATTAAGTGGCTGGGTTCATATCCTAAGGCGGTCTTGTAAGTGGCTGATTTTATTAAGCAAGCCAATGCTGGTGTGCGCACTTTGGCGCCATATCAGCCGGGCAAACCGATTGATGAGCTGCAACGTGAGCTAGGCCTAACACGTGTTGTTAAGCTGGCTAGCAATGAAAATCCACTGGGACCATCGCCGTTAGCTCTACAAGCCATGACAACGATGCTGACGAACCCATTGGAGTTAGCGCGTTATCCCGATGGCAATGGTTTTGTGCTGAAAGCAGCAATTGCAAAACGCTTTAAGCTGTTAACAGAGCAAATTGTCTTAGGTAATGGTTCTAATGATGTGCTCGAGCTGGTTGCACGTGCCTTTATAAGCACTGGTGATGAAGCGATTTATGCTCAGCACGCGTTCGCTGTGTATCCGATCGCTACACAGGCCGCCGGTGCCACGGGTGTTTGTGTTCCGGCTAAAAACTTCGGTCATGATTTAGTGGCGATGGCGGCGGCGATTAGCGAGCGTACCAAGGTTATTTTCTTAGCCAATCCGAATAACCCGACTGGCACTTGGTTCGAGGCTGACGAATTTGCACATTTTATGCAGCAAGTTCCTAGTCATATTATTGTTTTGCTAGATGAAGCCTATGGTGAGTTTGTCAGTGACCCTAATGCACTAGACGGCTTATCAGTGTTGTCTCAATACCCCAACTTAGTAGTTAGCCGCACCTTTGCCAAAGCCTATGGTCTTGCATCATTACGTGTTGGTTATGCGGCTGCATCTGAAATAATTATTAATATTTTGAATAGGGTACGACAGCCTTTTAATGTTAATTCACTTGCTCTAGTAGCAGCTGCCGGCGCGTTAAATGACGACGATTTTGTACGTCGTAGCCGTGAACTAAACGATCAAGGTCATCAGCAATGGCAGGCATATTTAACTGACTTAGGACTGAGTGCTTTGCCCTCACGCGGCAACTTTCTCTGTGTGGACTTTAAGCAACCAACCGGTCCCATATTCGAGGCATTGCTGCGCGAAGGGGTGATTGTGCGCCCAGTGGCAAACTATGGCTTGCCTAACCATTTGCGTATTTCGATAGGCCTCGCTGAAGAGAATGCATTTGCTGCTGACGCAATTAAGCGTGTTTTGGCGGCTAATGGAGCTTCACATTGAGCCGCTGGCCTTTGCGTCATGTCGCCTTTGTGGGGTTGGGGCTCATTGGCTCTAGTCTGGCGCGCGTAATGCGTGAGCAAGGTCTTGCTGAAAAAATCACGGCTTGTAGCCGTAGTCGCGAAACCTTGGCACAAGCCAAGCAGCTAGGCTTAATTGATATTGGTTATTTGCAAGCTGTTGATGCCGTTCGTGGTGCCGACCTAGTCATCCTTGCTATGCCGGTAAATGCTACAGAAGCAGTGCTACGGGAAATTAAGCCTGTTATTGCTAGCAACACCGTTATTACTGACGTTGGCAGCACCAAGGGCAGTGTGGTTGAAGCTGCATTGCGGGTGTGGTCATCTGTGCCTAAGTTTTTGGTGCCAGGCCACCCAATTGCTGGCTCAGAGCAAAGTGGTGTGTTAGCAGGACGTGTCGATTTGTTTGTTGGCCACAAGGTTATTTTAACGCCGCTAGCGGAAACGGAGTTATCAGCTGTTGAGCTGGTTCGCGAGTTATGGCAACGGGCAGGCGCCGATGTTTTAGAGATGTCGGTGGCTAAACATGACCAAGTATTAGCCCGAACTAGCCACTTGCCACACCTGTTAGCATTTTCGTTGGTCGATACATTAGCCTCCGAGAGCGACAATTTAGATGTGTTTCGGTATGCTGCCGGCGGTTTTCGCGACTTTACTCGGATTGCTGCATCGGATCCGCGCATGTGGCATGACATTTTTCTGGCCAATCGCGACGCCGTGCTTCAAGCCTTAAACGCTTTTGAGGCCGGCACAGCCTCACTCAAGCAGGCCATTACGGCAGGCGATAGTGCGGCTTTATTAGGTATTTTTACGCGTGCACGTGCTGCACGAGAACATTTCACTCATATGTTGGCCGGAACGGCCTATGCCAAATCAATGACAGCCTCAAAAGAACTTATTTATAACGTAAATCCCGGTGGTCGCTTTGTTGGCCGTGTTCGTGTGCCCGGTGATAAATCCATTTCACATCGCTCAATTATGTTGGGTTCCTTGGCAGAAGGCGTCACTGAAGTCTCTGGTTTCTTAGAAGGCGAGGACGCCTTAGCTACCTTGCAAGCATTCCGTGATATGGGGGTTGTGATTGAAGGGCCGGAGCGTGGCCATGTACGCATTCATGGCGTCGGTTTAAATGGCTTAAAAGCGCCCCCAGGCCCGTTATATGTCGGTAACTCCGGCACCTCTATGCGCTTGTTGTCAGGTATTTTGTCGGCACAGTCGTTTGATACCGTGATGACGGGCGATGCTTCATTAAACAAGCGTCCGATGGAGCGTATTGCTAAGCCACTTCGCGCGATGGGTGCATCTATTCAGACTACCGGTGAGCGCGGGACACCACCGGTTAGCATTCAGGGTGGCCAGTCACTGACTGGTATTCATTACGATATGCCGATTGCCAGTGCGCAAGTAAAGTCCGGTGTATTGTTAGCCGGTTTATGGGCACAAGGCACTACTTCAGTCACCGAGCCAGCACCCACACGTGACCATTCTGAGCGCATGTTGCGTGGTTTTGGTTATGCCGTTGATGTTCAAGGTAATACCGTTTCTATAAAAGGCGGTGGCAAGTTAACGGCAACGCGCATTGATGTGCCTTCCGACATCTCCTCTGCGGCTTTTTTCTTGGTTGCCGCCAGTATTGCTGAAGGCTCGGATTTAACACTAGAGCATGTTGGCATGAATCCAACACGTACTGGTGTAATTGATATTTTACGCTTGATGGGCGCGAATATTGACGTATTAAACCCTCGTGAGTCTGGTGGTGAGCCAGTGGCTGACTTGCGTGTGCGTAGCGCCAAGCTCGTTGGTATCAACATTCCAGAGCATTTAGTGCCTTTGGCAATTGATGAGTTCCCCTCACTATTTATTGCTGCTGCCTGTGCTGAAGGTACAACGGTGTTGACCGGCGCTGAAGAGCTACGTGTTAAAGAGTCGGATCGAATCCAAGTGATGGCGGATGGCCTATTAACGCTTGGTATTGATATCAAACCAACGGAAGACGGCGCTGTTATTGTCGGTGGTCAGTTGCAGAGTGGAGAAGTGATCAGCCATGGCGATCATCGTATTGCGATGTCGTTTGCCATTGCTGGTTTGCGTGCCAATGGCGCTATTGTGATTCGCGATTGTGCCAATGTCGCTACCAGCTTCCCTGACTTTATTGGCCTTGCCAAGCGTTGCGGCTTGAATATTTCCGCGCATGAACAATCTGCAGGAGATTCCGCATGAGTGCTGAAATTGAAAAACGCCCGGTAGCGGTAAAAGTACCTATTATTACCATTGATGGACCTAGCGGTTCTGGTAAAGGCACCATTGCTCATCGTGTTGCTGCTCGATTGGGGTATCACGTACTTGATTCGGGCTCGTTATACCGTTTATTGGGTGCAGCGGCCGAACGTCATGGTGTGGCTTTAGATAATGAAGCAGCGCTAGAAGTTCTTGCAGCACACTTAGATGTACAATTTTTGACCGATGACAACGGTGATGGCAAAATACTTCTTGAGGGTGAAGAAGTGACTAACTTGATTCGTTCGGAAGAAGCAGGGCGCTTAGCATCACAAGTGGCCGCCTTGCCGAAAGTCCGCAATGCCTTGTTGGCACGTCAGCAGGCATTTTGTGAGCTGCCAGGCTTAGTCGCTGATGGTCGTGACATGGGGACTGTCGTTTTCCCACATGCCGAATTAAAAGTGTTTCTGACAGCATCAGCTCAAGCGCGCGCTGAACGACGTTATCGGCAATTGCTGGAAAAGGGCTTTGATGCTAATCTTCGCGACCTTGTAAATGACATACAGGCACGTGACGACCGAGATATGAACCGCAGTGTGGCGCCATTACGGCCGGCACAAGACGCATTAGTACTCGATAGCACTGACTTAGGCATTGAAGCTGTGTTGCAAAATGTCTTTGAAGCAGCCAAGCAAGTACCTGTTTTTGCAAAGATTTTGAATTAATCAGTCGGTTTATTTAAAGCGACTGAAAAGAACTCATCGGTGAGAGCAGACACGCTGCTTTCACTACTTGGGGTGGTTTAGAGCTCAGCGACAACCAGCAGGGCTGACTCTTAACCTATTAACCACTACGCCATCTAAGCTGGTTAGATGGAAATATAAGTGCCATTTTGGCACTGGAAGGATTACATGACTGATTCATTTGCCGCCCTGTTTGAAGAAAGCCTGATTTCCCTAGACGTTGAGCGTGGCGCGCTCATCAAAGGTACTGTTGTTGCCATTGATAACGACTGGGTTACTGTAGACACAGGTTTGAAGTCTGAGGGTGTGATTGCCCGTGAAGAGTTTTTAAACGATCGCCGCGAGCTAGAAGTAGCTGTTGGTGATGAAGTAGACGTTGTGGTTGACGCGTTAGATAACGGCATGGGCTATACCGTGTTGTCGCGCGAAAAAGCCAAGCGCGCAGAAACTTGGATCCGTTTGGAGAAGATTTTCGAAGCCAGCGAAATCGTTCGCGGTATTATTTCGGGCAAAGTCAAAGGCGGTTTTACTGTCGATGTTGGCTCTATCCGTGCCTTCTTGCCTGGTTCTTTGGTTGACATTCGTCCCATCCGTGACACAGCGCACTTAGAAGGTCGTGAGCTCGAATTCAAACTGATCAAGCTCGATGCTAAGCGTAACAACGTAGTGGTTTCTCGCCGCGCTGTGATGGAAGCTGAGTCTTCACAAGAACGCGAACAACTGTTGGCCAATCTGCAAGAAGGCCAAGTGGTTAAGGGTATTGTTAAGAACCTCACCGATTACGGTGCATTCGTTGACTTGGGCGGCATTGATGGTCTGTTGCACATTACCGATATGGCTTGGAAGCGTATTAAGCATCCAAACGAAATCGTTGAAGTGGGCACCGAACTCACTGTTAAAGTATTGAAATTTGACCGCGAGCGTAACCGCGTGTCGTTGGGTCTGAAGCAATTGGGTGAAGATCCATGGTTGGCATTGATGGGCCGTTACCCTGAAGGTACACGCGTCAAAGCCAAAGTGACCAACCTGACAGATTATGGTTGCTTCGCTGAAATCGAAGAAGGCGTGGAAGGTTTGGTTCACGTTTCTGAAATGGATTGGACCAACAAAAACATTCACCCATCGAAGATTGTTCAAATCGGTGATGAAGTGGACGTTATGGTTCTGGACATCGATGAAGAGCGTCGTCGTATTTCTCTGGGCATCAAGCAGTGCCGCGAGAATCCATGGGATGCGTTTGCGCGTCAGCATGAGAAAGGCGAGAAAGTATCTGGCAACATCAAGTCAATCACTGACTTCGGTATCTTCATTGGTCTCGATGGTGGCATTGATGGTCTGGTTCACTTGTCTGATATCTCTTGGAACGAAACCGGTGAAGAAGCCGTGCGTAACTTCAAGAAAGGCGATCCAGTTGAAGCCGTTATCCTTTCTGTTGACCCAGAGCGTGAGCGTATCTCCTTGGGTATCAAGCAGTTAGAGCGCGATCCTTTCGGTGATTTCTGCAATGCTAACGACAAAGGCGCCATCGTGAAGGGCACTGTTAAGTCAGTTGATGCTCGCGGTGCAACCATTGAAGTAATGGATGGTGTTGAAGCCAGCTTGCGCTCATCAGAACTGAGCCGTGATCGTGTGGAAGATGCCACTAAGATCTTGGCTGTTGGCGACACTGTTGAAGCGAAGATCATCAGCATCGATCGCAAAACTCGTGTTATCAACTTGTCTGTGAAAGCCAAGGATGAAACCGAAGATCGTGAAGCCATTGCTTCGTTGAAAGAACAGGGTACTGATGCTGCTGGTCCTAAGACCATCGGTGACCTGATCAAAGCACAAATGAACAACTAAGTTTAATTTGTGATAAAAAAGCGGGAGTAGTTGTCTACTCCCGCTTTTTTTTGTTTAGAATCATTGTGTTGTTTTCCTATATTGCAGAGGTGGCCACGCATGTCGCTAACACGCTCAGAATTGATCGATCGTCTTGCTGCCAGACAAGCATTATTAACAGCAAAAGATGTTGAGCTGGCTGTTAAGTCTGTTGTTGAGCATATGTCCGAAACACTTGCTTCAGGCGAACGAATTGAAATTCGTGGTTTTGGCAGCTTTTCTCTGCACCACCGCGAAGCACGCATTGGCCGCAATCCTAAAACCGGTGAGGCTGTTGAATTGCCCAATAAATCCACACCGCACTTTAAGCCGGGCAAAGCATTACGTGATCGTGTCAATGAAAGTGCAGCGACTACACCGATCAAGCAGGATATTGAAAAATGAATTATCTGCGTAAAACACTCATGATTGTGTTTTTGCTGTTTATTTTATTCGTCGTGTTATGGATGTCTTTGGCCAATAGTCAGCGTATTGATCTAGATTTATTGCTTGTTTCATATCAGGACTTACATGCAGGCCTGACCATTTTCTTTACCTTTGTCATTGGTATTTTTCTAGGTTTTATTTACGGTGTTAGTTGGCTGGCATTACGTCAGCGTCGTGTAGAAAAAGCAAAAGTAGACCCCAATGTCAAAAATAGTGTGTGAATCCCCTGTTATTGTTGCGCTAGATTTTGCGCGACCTGACGCCGCCCTAGATTTTGTTAAACAGCTTGACCCCGGCCAGTGCCGATTAAAAGTTGGCAAAGAGCTATTTACTCAGGCAGGGCCAGTTTTAGTAGAGCGCCTTCAACATGCCGGCTTTGACGTTTTTCTCGACTTAAAGTTCCACGATATTCCAAATACAGTCGCTGCAGCGGTGGCTGTCGCTTCTGATTTGGGTGTTTGGATGGTGAACGTACATGCTAGCGGCGGCCGCCGGATGATGATGGCAGCACGTGAGCGTTTGGCTCAAAAGCAGTCAACCACACTATTAACGGCAGTTACTGTGTTAACTAGTATGGAAGCGGCTGACTTAGCCGAAATTGGGATAGACCTTGATCCCAAGCTGCAAGTGAGCCGTCTAGCAAACTTGGCACAAGCATGCGACTTGCATGGTGTGGTGTGTTCAGCACAAGAGGCATTAATGTTGCGCCAGCAGCTGCCTAACGATTTTTTGTTGGTTACCCCGGGTATTCGTCCTGCTGACGCGTTGGCTGATGACCAACGCCGTATTATGACGCCGCCACAGGCGATTGCAGCGGGTGTTGATTATTTGGTGATTGGCCGTCCGATCACACAGTCTGCTAACCCGTTGACTGCGTTAAATTCAATCAATCAAAGCCTGAAATAACAGGATTGTCAGACAATCTGGACTGAACAAATGTTTAGTCATCGTTACTATGGTGCCCCTTTCAGCGCTGGGCATTATTGTTATGCGATTTCCATTACCGCTTTATTTGACCTTGGGGTTGATTTTTCCGATTAGCAACAGCTTTGCCGCTGGTATTGATTATCCTTGGATGTCGACCAGTGCCATGGGGACAGCTCACGCTAATGCTGCTGAAGCTGCAGATGCATCCACGGTTTATTTCAATCCAGCGGGCATGACTCGTATGCGTAGCACCGTCAAGTCTGACAGTGTTCAGCTTTTAAGTATTCGCGGTAAGTTCACTGATGAAG
>CAYYWS010000060.1:0-1582 GCA_964473955.1 uncultured Paraperlucidibaca sp.
AATTAGCCTAGACACCATACGTTCGCGTGTACGCGCCGAGGTCATACCAGAGCCAAACAGATCAAACGAAGATGAAGTCATGATGCTGATTAATTTTCTTATGATTAAACGTAAATGAACTCTACCACGAGGTGCTCAAGCTTTTGCTACCCAATGTTCAACCGTTTGCATGACACCATAACGCGTCATGTCGGCATCAATCGGGGTCACACTTACAAAGCCCTCATTGACTGCATGAAAATCAGTACCAGGCGCATTGTCTAATGGGTCACCAGACGCGCCAATCCAATACACGTCATGGCCACGCGGATCTTTTAAGCGCAACACATCAGCACTAGGCCCACGATGCCCTAAACGTGCCACCTGAAAACCTTTTAATTGGCTTAATTCACCGGCTGGCACATTCACGTTAAGCAAGGTACGCGGCGGCAACGACAAGCTTGGCCAATGTTGTAGCAAGCGCACCACCATTTCGGCCGCTGGACGATAGGCATCAATTCCCAGTGTTTTTGCACGCTCAGCCACTAACGACACTGCCATCGATGGTCGCCCTAAAAAGCGTCCTTCTAATGCTGCCGCCACGGTGCCGGAATAAATCACATCGTCACCTAAGTTCGCACCAGCATTAATGCCAGAAACAATAATGTCTGGCACAAAGTCGAGCAGGCCGTTGAGTGCAATGTGCACACAGTCTGCCGGGGTGCCATTAACCGCGATAAAACCATTATCTAGTGTTTGCGGGCGTAACGGTCGGTCTAGTGTGAGCGCACTAGAAAAAGCACTACACTCCCCTAATGGCGCTACGACTGTCACCTCACCAATACCAGCCAAGGCGTCAGCCATAGCCATCAAGCCTGGCGCATGTACGCCATCATCATTGCTCAGCAGAAAGCGCATGATGATCTTCCTCAGTTAATTGAAAACACGATTGCAACACGCTGGTGGCGAATGCGCCAGAGGTCAATGCAAACGTTAATGACAAAGTATTATCCGACAGCCATAACCAATTCATATCCACTAAACGAACACGTAAGGCACGACGTTGCGCTGGAATGGCCAGCTCTGCCAGCGCACTACAGGTCTCCGCCCACGGTGTTAACACTTGAGCCTCTAAGTTCAGCACCTCATCTGCAATCACTGGCTCACCAGCACCCGGTAACGGTCCGGTGACATGCAGGGCCAGACTATCAAAACGCTCCTGCCAGCTGGTATCGTCTGACTCTGGAGTGAAAAAGCTACCTCGTCCATCAAGCTGTAAGACATCACCCGCTAAAACGCGCTGCCAACTGCCATCGGCAACACGGGCAGCCAATACATGATTAAACAGTGCCGAACGAATGGCGGATAACCACAGGCTTTCACGCGCATCTTGACGACGTCGGCGGCCATTATTACGCGCCGCCAGTAACGCCAAGCCACGACCAATATTGCTGCCATCTCGACCAAAACGTTGTAGGCCAAAATAATTGGGCACACCCTGATCACGCATGACCGTTAAGCGCTGATTTATTTCAATCTGATCACCTTTCACATCACGCAACACAATCTGAAACTGATTACCGGCATGAGCACCACGGCGTAA
>CAYYWS010000060.1:1682-10109 GCA_964473955.1 uncultured Paraperlucidibaca sp.
TCACATCACGCAACACAATCTGAAACTGATTACCGGCATGAGCACCACGGCGTAACTTACGTGAGCTGCGCTGCTGTGACAGCACACTAAAACCCGCCTGTTCATCACCCACTAGCCCTAGGTCATCAGGCCACAAGTCACCTCCGGGCCAATGCACACTAAACCATTGGCGCGTAAGTGCATGCCGATCCTTCAAGCCGGAATAACTGACTTGTCGTACTGGAAGCTGTAGCTGTTTTGCGATGGCATTTGCAACAAAATCGGTATTTAACCCACGCTTTTGCACCCATAACCACAGATGCTCACCACTACCGTCTGGACTGAACTCTAAAAACTCTTCTACCTGAAAGTCTTCAGCCACTGCCTTTAATTGAGCGCTTGCTACGGGTTGGCCCCAAGGCGACAAAAATGAACCCGGCGTTAGTGTTGTCATGCGCTCGGCCACAACAAAACAACAGCATGCGCCTCGATACCTTCACCTCGCCCAACAAAACCTAGTTTTTCAGTGGTGGTTGCTTTCACGCTGACTTGAGCCGCGGTTGCATTCAAATCACTCGCAATACAGCTACGCATGGCCTCGATATGTGGCGCTAAGCGAGGCTGCTGCGCTAATACAGTGATATCGACGTTAGCGACCTGATAACCCGCTTGGCTCACCAGCGACATAACATGACGCAACAAAACACGACTATCCGCATTGGCATATTGCGCATCGGTATCGGGAAAGTGTTTGCCGATATCACCTAAAGCCAATGCACCTAAAAGTGCATCCGCTAAAGCATGCAATACCACGTCACCATCAGAATGTGCGACTAAGCCTTGGTTATGGGCAATTCGCACACCGCCCAACACAATAGCGTCACCATCACCGAAGCGATGCACATCAATGCCATGGCCAATACGAGGCCCAAGCTGAGAAACCGTCATTTGCCATCCTCTAGGTTGGTACTAACGCTGGACCGCGCCTGTAGTAATGCATGCGCTAATGCCAAATCGTCAAAATAGGTAATTTTTAAATTATCACGTGCGCCTTCCACCAACAGCGGCTGCATACCAAGGCGCTCCATCGCGGAGGCTTCATCGGTGACCAACACAGCATCGGCTTGTGCTTGCTGTAAAGCGCTTATCAACGCATTCAAACGAAATGCCTGCGGTGTTAAGGCATGCCAAAGGCCTTCACGAGTCACGGTATGGTCTACCGCATTCTGCGTATTAGAACGCTTCATGGTGTCACGCACTGGGTTAGCCAACAAACCCCCAACGGCGTGCCCAGTGATGGCTTTTAACAACTTGCGCACATCGTCGGCACGCACGAGTGGCCTAGCAACATCATGGACCAACACCCAATCATCAGCCTGCGCACCACTAGCCTGCAACGCTAATAAGCCGGCCAAGACAGAGTCCATGCGCTCGGCACCGCCGGTCACAAACGCCAATTTATCTGAATGCTGATAGAGTAGTTTCTGAGCACGTTCATCATCTGCAGCGACAACCAACATCACTCGATGAACTTCTGGCAATGACGTTAAGGTATTAATGGTGTGCTGCTGAATAGTGAGGCCAGCCAGATCAAGATATTGCTTGGGTTTGGCTGCACCAAACCGCTTGCCTGCACCTGCGGCAGGTACTACCGCATAAACACTCAACTTAAGGTGTCTCCGCAGGTGGTGCTGCGTTCGAAGAGGCTGAGCCCGACAAAGCTTTGCCGGTAATTAAGTAAAATGTTTCGTCATCTCGAATCATGCCCAAATCTAGTCGAGCACGCTCTTCGATGGCTTCTTTACCGGTTTTAAGATCTAGCACTTCGGCTTCCAACACATCATTGCGCTGTTTCAGTACTTGGTTTTCAGCATGTTGGGTTGCAACGGCTTCTTTGATCCGGTGCACGGCCATAATGCCGCCCTCGCCGAACCAAAGCTTGCCTTGCAAGATCAGGAAGACTGCAGCGGCCAGCCATAGCCATAAACGCCCGCTCTGACTGGCCTCTGTCATACTTAGTTCAGTCCCTTAAACTCAGCTTTACCACGATAAGGTGCGCTGTAGTCCAACTCCTGCTCAATACGTAGTAATTGGTTGTACTTAGCCACACGGTCCGAACGGCACAATGAACCGGTCTTGATTTGACCCGCTGCAGTCGCCACTGCTAAGTCAGCAATGGTGGCATCTTCAGTTTCGCCAGAGCGATGCGAAATCACTGTGGTGTAGCCATTTTCTTTAGCTAAGTAAATCGCGTCCAAGGTTTCGGTCAATGAACCAATTTGGTTGAACTTAATCAAAATCGAGTTGCCGACGCCTTGATCAATGCCTTTCTGCAAGATCTTAGGATTGGTAACGAACAAGTCATCACCCACCAACTGCACACGATGACCCAACTTATCAGTCAGAATTTTCCAACCAGCCCAATCGGACTCGTCTAAACCATCTTCAATTGAAATGATGGGGTAGCGATCACACAGGCCAGCCAAGTAATCAACAAACTCAGCTGAAGTAAATGATTTATTGCCTTCGCCTTCCAACACATACTTGCCATCGTGATAAAACTCACTGGACGCACAGTCCAAGGCCAACATGACATTTTCACCCGCTTTGTAACCAGCAATGGCAATGGCTTCAACAATAACTTGTAGCGCTTCTTCGTTGCTGCTTAAGTTCGGCGCAAAACCGCCCTCATCACCCACAGCCGTATTCAGGCCACGCTTTTTCAACACACCTTTCAGAGCATGGAAAATCTCGGCGCCACAACGCAACGC
This sequence comes from uncultured Paraperlucidibaca sp., assembly GCA_964473955.1. Classification (GTDB taxonomy): domain Bacteria; phylum Pseudomonadota; class Gammaproteobacteria; order Pseudomonadales; family Moraxellaceae; genus Perlucidibaca. The sequence goes on from CAYYWS010000060.1 coordinate 4,433, forward strand.
CTCAGCGAATGACGTAAAGCCTACAGGCTCAATCATGAACTCTTGAATATCAACGGTGTTATCAGCGTGCTCACCACCATTGATAATGTTCATCATTGGCACTGGCATAGTGAAGTGTTCTTGCCCACGCAAAGAGGCAATATAGGCATACAAGGGCTGGCCTTTCGCTTGTGCAGCAGCTTTAGCAATAGCCAACGACACCGCCAGAATCGCATTAGCACCCAGCTTAGACTTAGTCTCTGTGCCATCTAAATCAATCATGGCGTGATCCAATGCTGATTGATCAAACACACTTTTACCCACTAACAGCTCACGAATATCACCATTGATATTGGCAACGGCATTTAAAACACCTTTGCCCAAATAACGTGCTTTATCGCCGTCACGAAGCTCTAACGCTTCACGGGAGCCTGTCGACGCACCACTTGGTGCAGTAGCACGACCCATGATGCCATTATCTAAAACGACATCAGCTTCTACCGTGGGGTTACCACGAGAATCCATAATTTCGCGTCCGCGAATATCGACGATGATCGCCATGCTCACTTCTCCAGTTTAATAATCAAAAATGGCCCGTCACATGGGGCCATTCACGTTCTTAATGTGTGTCTAATTCAGGTAGATTTTTAACCAAGTCATCCACTGCTTTCACTTGGCTTAGAAATGCTTCTAGCTGAGACAAACGCAAGGCACAGGGGCCATCACACTTGGCTTTTTCAGGCTCAGGATGCGCTTCTAAAAATAACCCCGCTAGTTTTTGTGACATGCCGGCCAAGGCCAGCTCAGTCACTTGAGCGCGGCGACCGCCCGCAGCATTTGGCAGCCCGCCTGGCATTTGCAGGGCATGGGTTACATCAAAAAATACTGGGTAGTTAAATTGCTTCATCACACCGAAGCCAAGCATATCAACCACTAAATTGTTATAACCAAATGATGAGCCGCGCTCACATAAAATGAGCTTATCGTTACCCGCCTCTTCAAACTTAGACAGGATATGCCCCATCTCCTTTGGCGCCAAAAACTGAGCTTTTTTGATATTGATCACGGCGTCTGTCTTGGCCATGGCAACAACCAAATCTGTTTGGCGCGACAAAAATGCTGGCAACTGAATAATGTCTGCTACTTCAGCGACTGGTGCACACTGATAAGGCTCATGCACGTCAGTAATGATCGGCACATTAAACGTTTTCTTAATCTCTTCAAAAATCTTTAGGCCTTCGTCCATGCCGGGCCCACGATAGGACGACACCGACGAACGATTGGCCTTATCAAAAGAGGCTTTAAACACATAAGGAATGCCTAACTTTTGCGTGATGGTGACGTAACTTTCGCAAATCTGCATGGCCAGATCACGCGACTCCAGCACATTCATGCCACCAAATAAAACAAACGGACGGGTGTTGTTAATCTCAATATCACCCACCATCACGGTTTTTTGTGTCGACATTGTTGGCATTCCCTTATTTCAAATTATTGTGATTATTTGCCTGCATGCGTAAGTGCGGCCTGTACAAACGCAGAAAACAGTGGGTGCCCATCTCGTGGGGAGCTAGTGAACTCTGGATGGAATTGACACGCCACAAACCAAGGATGATCCGGAATTTCCACCATTTCAACCAAGGAATTATCAGCACTTTTACCTGCAATCCGCAAACCAGCCGCTTCAAGCTGAGGCAAGTACTGGTTATTCACTTCATAACGATGACGATGGCGCTCAGTAATATCAACCTCACCATAGGCTTGATGTGCCAATGAGCCAGGTGTCAAATGACAAAGTTGAGCACCTAAACGCATAGTACCGCCTAAGTCAGAGTTGGCATTACGACGCTCCACCTGTCCCTCTTCAGTCATCCACTCAGTAATCAAGCCAATCACCGGATGCTCGCAGTTTGGGTCGAACTCACTTGAGTAGGCGCCACTAATACCAGCGACATTCCGCGCATATTCAATGACAGCCACCTGCATACCTAAACAAATACCTAAATAAGGAACTTTGTTTTCACGAGCATAACGCACGGTGGCAATTTTGCCCTCAGTGCCACGATCACCAAAACCACCTGGCACCAAAATAGCATCAGCATTTGCCAACACCGCCGTGCCTAACTGCTCGATGGTTTCCGCATCAATGTAGTTAATGCGGACCTTGGATTTGTTCTGAATGCCGGCATGCAACAGCGCTTCGTTAATCGACTTATACGCATCAATAAGCTCAACGTATTTGCCGACCATAGCGATATTCACTTCGCGCTCGGGGTTCAATAAGCCATCAACAACTGAATCCCAATCACTTAACTCTACCGCTGGGGCAGCCAGACCCAAACGCTCAACCACAAGATCATCTAAACCTTGCTCGTGGAAGCGGCGTGGAATTTGATAAATGCTTTTGGCGTCTTCAGCAATAATGACCGCGCGCTCATCCACATTGGTAAATAGCGAAATTTTACGTTTGGCATCATTAGGGACTTGATGCTCAGAACGGCAAATTAAAACATCGGGCTGCAAACCAATGGAGCGCAACTCTTTAACCGAGTGTTGTGTTGGCTTGGTTTTATGCTCACCGGCCGATGCAATATAAGGAATCAAGGTCAGGTGCATCAGCAGTGAGCCCTGATAACCCAGCTCAATACGCAACTGGCGCACCGCTTCCATAAATGGCTGCGACTCGATGTCACCGGCGGTACCACCGATCTCAACTATCGCCACGTCCATGCCGCGCGCACCTTCACGCACACGCTGCTTGATAGCATCAGTAATATGTGGAATGACCTGCACCGTGCCACCCAAGTAGTCGCCACGGCGCTCTTTTTGGATGACATCTAAATAAATTCGGCCCGAGGTAAAGTTGTTCTTTTTGGTCATTTTGGTATGACGCAAAAAGCGCTCGTAATAGCCTAAGTCTAGATCAGTCTCAGCACCGTCGGCGGTAACAAACACTTCGCCGTGCTGATACGGGCTCATGGTGCCAGGATCCACATTAATGTAAGGATCCATTTTGATCAGCGTGACAGATAACCCACGGCCTTCTAACAAGGCAGCCAATGAAGCGGCAGAGATGCCCTTGCCCAATGAGGACACGACACCACCAGTGACAAAAATAAACTTGGTCATGAATAATCCAGGCAGTTTGGCTGAACAAAGGGCACGGCAGCGCCACGACAACGACGGGACAGAATGTTACCACGCACAGCCTCTGCCTTGAAACGGAAAAGCGCATGCAAAAAAACAACAGGGGCCATTTGGCCCCTGTTGTTTGTGCTTACGCGGATTAGTTGAGCTTAGAAGCTGAACTGAGCGCGGGCAGTGATAGCTGACACTTCTAAATCAGCCGGTGTGCCGTTTTTTGCTTGACCATCAACATACTCCAGCATGAAGCGTGTATTTGGCGTAGCGTAGTAGTTCACACCTACTGCATAGTAGGAGGCTTCACGGTTGTTAACATCTTTGTTTTCAATGTGGTCATAACGTGCTTTCAGCTCAACAGCACCTGCACCTGGCTTAACCGATGGATTACCAAACGCACCACGACCAGTGTTGTAACGCTTAGCATGGTCGGTTAAGAAGTAGCTAGCTTGAATGTAGTAAGCATCAACATCTTGGTCAGCATTAGCAGTTGATTTGCTGCTGAACTGAGACTTGGCGTATTCAGCTTGAGCAACAAATGGGCCAAACTGAGCAGCCGCTTCAGCAGCTACTGTTTGTTGACGATTGAATGCATCAGCAGAACCAACGATGGTTGGACGCAAGCCTGCTTTACGAGTAATGCGTGGGCGAACTTCAGCAGCAGCGGTATCATTGCGATCAACCGAGGCACTTAAGCCCAAGTGAACTGTGTTGCCATCAGCATTTACTGGGAACATATAAGCACGAGCGTTAAAGCCTGTGCCTTGAGTATCAGCATCACCAGCTTGCTTGTTGTTATAACCAGCAACACCGTAACCCAACATACCGCTAGTACCGTTCAAGAACACACCTTGTGTGAACTGCTTGCCATAAATGCCAGAAGCCGTAGCAAATGGACGCTCCATAAAAGTAATGTCATTTGAGCTGGTTTGTTCTTCCATACCGCGGAATGGCTTGGCTTGGCCAATACGCAACATATTGTTTCCTAGAACTTTTTTGCCGATCCACATTTCGCGGAAGCCAGAACCTGAGTTACCACCTTGGCCAGCGAAGTCATTTTCAAACAAATAAGTCCAGTCATAAGCCTGACCAGAAATAGACAAACGAGCACGACGGAAATCTGTGGTGCTGTTGGATTTTTGGGTAGCGGCATTCAGGTCATCTTCATCGATAACGTAGTTGCCATCAAAGTGAATACGGCCACCTAACTTGGCAGAAAAGTTGCCATCTTCAGACTTAATCTCAAAACCACCTTTGGTTGTTGCCTTGTCAGCCAGCGCTGGAGCAGCAAAAGAGGCTGCGAATACCGCTAAAGCGGTCATTTTGATTGCGTGATTCATATAAAACCTCTGCATTTATAAGTTAAGTGAGCCTTTTCGACGCTCTCATCCGCAAATTGGCAACTGCCAAATGGCGGTGTATCACGTCCAAAGCGGCAACATGCCAGCCCTTGGAACAGATGCGAGTATCCAGAGAGAATGTTGCAGAGGCGGTACAGTTTGATGACAGTTCAGTGACAACGCACCAAAGGTTTACACCACTCATAAGTTATTTTGCCCTTACATGGCATCAGACAAAAAAACTCAAACACATGATTATTATAACAATAATTTATATACTACCATTCATTCCTGAATATTGACCGCCTGTCTTAAATGTAAATAAATGTATCTAGAAATGTATTGCACCAAATATGTGCATGCTCTAACTTTAGTTAATCCCATTCAAAATATGGGTTAGCGCAAGGAGAGACACTATGAAAATTAAACTCACGTTGCTAGCTGCTGCAGTCGCTTTAGCTCCAATGTCAGCAATGGCTGGAGGCATGATTGACGGTTTCTACACCTATGGTGCTTTTAATTTTAAAGAGCCCGGTGACAACACAAAAGCACGCGGACATGGTTATGGTGTTCGTGCCGCTGCAGAACTAAATGATCGCCTGCAAGTAACTGGCCTTTACCAAGAAAGTTACAACAAAACACGTACTACTCCCCGTGCAAAGTTTGACATTACTGAAACTCGTGTTGGCTTGATGGGCAATCACACCTACGAAGGCGTAAAACTGCTTGGTGGTATCGAGCACGTGCAGCGTAACTTCAATGTTCGTGGCGAAGGTCGCGAAAGCCTAAAAGGCTACGTTGTTAAAGCAGGCGCTCAATTAGACATTATTGACGGTATCGCAACTCATCTGACGGTTGGATATGTAGACTTAAGCGAGCGTACACGTGGTTATGAGATAGAAACTGGTGCACGCATCAGCCTTGTCGATAACATCTCTGGTTTTGCTGACTACCGCTTCACTCGTTTAAACGATAAAAGCTCAGGATCCAGTGACCGTGCAAACGAGCACCTGGTTCGTGTCGGCTTGGGTTATCACTTCTAATCCAATACCGGTTTAATAAAAAAGGCACCTTCGGGTGCCTTTTTTACAAGCCTTGCTGCTTAGCCTCTGCCCACAGCGCCACCATCGCCTCTAAACTGGCTGACGATAGCGACTCACCACTGTCAATCAGACTGCTCTCAATAAAACCAAATCGTCGACGAAATTTATCAATAC
>CAYYWS010000061.1:0-10081 GCA_964473955.1 uncultured Paraperlucidibaca sp.
TTTGCATCAATGGCTCGGTTGTAACCAGTGAACACTGTAGCGCCACCCACTAATGCCAATAAATCTCCCGACTGCACATCTGCCGCCAGCACTGCGCCTTGCAGATCACTACGCCCTTGCTTGCGCAAGCGTGATACTGCTGATATCAGTGCTTCTTCTGCTGCTTTTTGCATACGCGGATCAAGGGTAGTGAAAATTTGCAGCCCTTGATCTGTTAAGTCTTCTGCTTGATATATTTCACGCAGCTGACGCCTTACTAAGTCCAAAAAGTCGGGGTGACGATTGCCCACTACTTGCGGGTTTTGCAGCACACCAAGTTCAGCCTTCATCGCCGCATCACGCGCCGGCAAACTAATAACACCTTCGCGATAAAGACTATCTAAAACAACATTGCGTCGTGCTAAAGCACGCTCAGGCTGCCGGCGTGGATTATAAAACGATGGACCTTTAACCATACCAACAAGTAGCGCCACCTGCGGCAAGCTCAACTCACCGATGGGCTGGCCGAAGTAAAACTGCGACGCCAAACCAAAACCATTAACCGACAAGTTGCCCTGCTGGCCTAGATTCACTTCATTTAAATAGGCTTCAAGAATATCGCTTTTGTCGTAATGCCACTCTAATATGAGCGCCATTACTGCTTCATTCAGCTTGCGCTTTAACGAACGTTCATCGGTAAGAAAAAAGTTTTTAACCAACTGCTGAGTAAGCGTACTGCCGCCCTGCACCACGGCACCGCTGGTGGTGTTTACAAATGCCGCTCGCAAAATGCCACGCAACGAAATACCCATATGCTTATAGAAGCGCTGGTCCTCAGTGGCCATCAGGGATTCAATCAAATACGGTGGCGCCTCTTTTAGCTGCATCAAAATCCGATCTTCGTTATGACTAGGATAGATGCCGCCAATCACCATTGGCTCTAACCGAACTTGACCATCTTTACGTGGCTCAGTGCTGGCAAGCTCCACCAGACGATCACCCTCAAAGCGCATGCGTACCAACTGTGGCGACTCAGCACCATTGGCAAAGCGAAAACCACGGGTATGAACAAATAAAATATTCTGACGAACATCATAACTGCCGGGGTTGGGCGCATCGGAAACACGACGGTAGTGCAGCGACTTAAGCTCTTCCAAAACGACCGCTTGTGATAAAGCTGCACCAGATTGCATTACCAATGGACGCGCATAAACCTTGGCTGGAATCGCCCAACGATTACCTTCGAAGCGCTCACGCACAGTGCGATCGAGACTCAGGATATAAGCCCCACCGACAACGAACACCAACAGCCCGGCAATCATCAGCAACAAAACCATACTGGTTTTAATGCGCTGCCATAAAGAAGGCGATTTGCTCACAAGCACTCCAAAGGTATTTTCCTAGCGTATTGTACTCGGCTTGTGCCATCCATCTAGTCTTGCCATATGGCATTCGTCCGTCTGGGCTTTATACTAGTTAATTAATTTTTGTCTACTGAGTATCTGTTATGCCTCATCGTTATGACTTATATGCCATTGGTAATGCTCTGGTTGACCTTGAATACCTAGTTACTGATGACTTTTTACTAGCTAATGGTGTGGAAAAGGGGTTAATGACCCTGGCCGAACCAGAGACACAAGCGAAACTCATCGCTCAACTTGAGCAAACGCTTACTCGAGAAAAGCAAGCCAGTGGTGGCTCAGCGGCGAATAGTATTATTGCAGCAGCAGCGTTCGGCGCCCGCTGTTTTTACAATGGCAAAGTGGGTAATGATGCATTAGGTCAGTTTTATCGCGCAGACTTAGATGCTGCTGGCGTTTTTAGTCCCGCTACTGCTGCCGATGCAACAGCGCCCACTGGTACCTGTGTTGTCATGCTAACACCAGACACTGAGCGCACCATGAACACCTATTTAGGCATTAGCGCAGACTTGGGCCCGTCCGATGTTGATGCTGATGCCATACGCGCTAGTCGTTGGTTATATATCGAAGGCTATTTATGTACTTCTGACAGTGCCAGAGCTGCAGTCACTAATGCCCGTGCAGTTGCCCGAGCAGCTGGTACAGCTCTAGCCATGACGTTTTCTGACCCTGCCATGGTGCAGTACTTCAAACCCCAATTGACCAGCATGTTGGCAGACGGTGTCGATTTACTGTTTTGCAATGAAGATGAAGCATTAGGCTTTACTGACTGCTCAAATACCGACGAGGCAATTCAAGCACTGCGCAAGGTCGCTAACGCCGGCATCATCACTATCGGCCCACGTGGCGCCTTGGTGTGGGACCAATCAACTGTGCAAGCCCTTGATGGCTTAAAAGTGAATGCTATTGACACCCTAGGTGCTGGCGACAGCTTTGCAGGTGCTGTGTTGTATGGACTAAGCCAAGGCTGGAGTATTGTTGATAGTGCACAGCTAGGTATTCGTACAGCAGCACAAGTGGTTAGCCAATTAGGTCCTCGCCTACCGCTAGCGGCCTACCGCGAATTACTTAGTGTTAGCGCATCATGAGTTTTGTACTTTGTCCGCTCGACACACTGATTGAAAATGAAGCACGTAGCTTTCGTTCACCCGTTGGTGAAGTGATTGTCATTCAGCGCGACAACCAAGTATATGCATGGCAGAACATATGCCCACATTTGGGGCTAAACCTAGAGTTTAATCCCAATGAATTTATGGACAGCGATAATCATTTTTTGATTTGTAGCAATCATGGTGCATTATTTAATGTAGAGGATGGGCTGTGCGTAAGCGGACCTTGCCAAGGCGATTCACTGTTGCCTGTTTCTATTGAGGTGATCGGCAACGAAATTCGTCTACTAGCTACTGACGAAGTGAATAAGTCCTGATAAGGTTTGCGCCCGCGACAGCGCTCTGCTATAGATTCGCAATTGACTGCATCGAGAGAATAACATGGCTACCCGTAGCACTGAGAAAACGGCCGAGGCGCCAAAAACTACTCGCAAAAAGCCGACAACTGGCTCATCGCTGATTCATGGCGTAGCGCCTTATAAAGAAATCAAGGGCGAAGACTATATGTCTGCTGCTCAGTTAGAACATTTCCGTGAAATTTTGCGTGCTTGGAAGCGCGAACTCATGGAAGAAGTCGACCGCACCATGCACCATATGCAAGATGACTCTGCCAACTTGCCTGACCCTGCCGACCGCGCCACGCAAGAAGAAGAGTTTTCACTCGAACTGCGCACACGTGATCGTGAACGCAAGCTGATCAAAAAAATCGATAAGACATTAGATCTCATTGAAAAAGATGATTACGGCTATTGTGAAGACTGTGGTGTTGAAATTGGCATTCGTCGCTTAGAGGCTCGCCCAACTGCGACGTTGTGCATTGACTGTAAGAGCTTGCAAGAAATCAAGGAACGCCAGCTGCTCGGTGGCTAAAGCGACATCGGTGATTGGGCGCTTTGCGCCCTCGCCCACAGGGCCCCTGCACTTTGGCTCACTGGTAGCTGCGCTAGGCAGCTACCTTGATGCTCACGCCAGACAAGGCAAATGGCTACTCCGCATTGAAAATCTCGACCCCCCACGAGAAGACCCCAACGCCATCTCTTCAATTTTGGCCTGCCTAGAAGCCCACGGGCTGCTTTGGCACGACCAAGTACAGTACCAAGCGCAACATAGCGATCGTTATGAACAAGCCCTGGCCATCTTAAGTGCTGCAGGCCACACCTATGTCTGTGACTGCTCGCGACAAGCCATGCAACAAGCTGGCCGCCCTGATTGTGTTAGCGACTGTCGACACAATCCAAAGGCTCATGGCGCCACTCGGCTTCGCACTCTCGCCACCACGGTGCACTATCAAGACCGACTGCGTGGTGATATTACGGAAGTATTAGCTGATAGCTGCGGCGATTTTGTGCTCAAGCGCCGCGATCATTTATATGCCTACCAATTAGCAGTCGTTGTTGATGATGCTTACAGCGGCATTACCGATGTTGTACGTGGCAGTGACTTGCTCGATAACACCGCCAGACAGTGTTATTTATATGATGTGTTAGGGTTTCAAAGGCCGCGTTACTTGCACCTGCCGCTTGCGGTTGCAGCAAATGGCCAAAAGCTTTCAAAGCAAAATTATGCCCCTGCGCTTAGGCTTGATAAAGCCGCCGAAAACCTGTGGCGAGCATTATGCTTTCTGCAGCAACAGCCACCACCATCGATGCAGATGGCACCAGTACATGAGCTATTGGAATGGGCAACGACGCACTGGAACCCTCAGCTGCTTCCGACCCAGCCATAAAAGTGTTACCTTGCGTAACACTTAAGCGTGGAGGTTGCCGTGTACTTTGACCGGTTGGTAATCCTTTTTGTCATTGGCTCATTTATTCTTTCGCCAGTCATTATCAATTGGCGAAGCGATGAGCTGATTGTGTGGTACAAGCCTTTTGTGGTCTGGATAGTACTTATCGGCTTAGCGTTTTGGGTTGCTAGGAGTCGCGACATTAATGATCTTTGATTCCAGCCTTTTAATTCTGATTGGCTTTACCTACTTAGGCCTACTTTTTTTGATTGCCCATGCCAGCGAAAAAGGTTGGTTGCCACTTAAGCTCGTCAAGCACCCCGTTATTTACACGTTATCGCTCGGTGTGTTCGTTAGCACTTGGGGGTTATTTGGCGCCGTCGAGTTTGCCAGCAGCTATGGTTATAACTACCTGACGTTCTTTCTGGGATTTTCTGGTGCTTTTCTGTTGGCACCGATCATCATGCAGCCCATTTTGCGCTTAACAAAAGCCCATCAACTAGGCTCATTAGCCGACTTACTGGCCTTTCGTTTTCGCAGTCAGAGCATCGGCACCTTGGCATCAATCACATTGTTGATGGGCATGATGCCGATTTTAACCATGCAAATTCAGACAGTTGCCACGTTGTCACACTTAATGACAGGCCAACAACATACCATTGCTACTGGCCTAGTTTTTTGTGCTGTGTTAGTTGTATTTACGCTACTTTTTGGCACCCGCACACGTTATGCCCGCCAACAGAGTCACGACGGCTTAGTGGTGGCAGTCGCTCTAGAGTCACTAATTAAGCTAATAGCATTTGTGGCGGTCGCCTTATATGGTTACTTTTATGTGCTTGGTGGCAATCAAGGCATTAATCTCTGGCTTGATCAAAACCCGCAAGCGTTAGTTAATTTATACGAGCCTCTAAAAGGCAACTATTGGCATAGCTTGTTGTTAGTTTTCTTTTTTGCAGCTGTGGTTATGCCAACTATTTATCAGCTCGCTTTTACCGAAAACCGAAGTAAACGTGATCTTTCTTTTTCCAGCTGGGCATTACCACTCTATTTGCTCATCATGGCGCTATGCATTCCAATCGTGCTGTGGGCCGGTGACACCATCGCCTTCCCCATAACCCGAGAATTTCATGCTTTTAGCCTAGTCTTGCATTCAGAGTCTGAGGCACTCGGCATTTTGCTTTTCTTGGGTACGCTCGCAGCAAGCAGCGGCATTTTGATTGTGTCGACTTTAGCACTTTCGAATATGTTGCTAAATCATGTACTGCTGCCACTCAGAGGTTGGAGTGCGGATGATGCGCTGTATCAAAAAACCGTAACTCAGCGGCGCATGCTGATTGTATGTATTCCATTGGCCGCATTTTTATTGTCTTGGCTGCCACAAGTCAGCCCAAACAGCACTGAAATGTCCATGCTGGGCTTTGTCGCTATGCTGCAATTAGTCCCAGCCGTGGTGGCCCTGCTCTTTTGGCCGAGAGCAACTCGCGAGGGCATCATTGCCGGACTTGTTATTGGTGTTGTGATTTGGCTGGTGACACTTCTACTCCCCAGCTTTTCCATGTGGGAGCTAAGACAAAGCCTTTGGCAATATGGCTTTAACTTAGTCAAACTGGATCATTGGCAAACCATGGGGCTTTTTGCCACACTGGCCAACGCTGTCGCAATGATTGCAGTTTCGGTTCTCACCAACCAAACGGAGTCAGACAAAGAATTAGCTGCATCCTGCTCGATTGATAACCTACGCAGCCCACTACGCTGGCGCATGAGTGTTGATTCTGTACAAGACTTCACTGCGGCCTTACGTCCTGTACTTGGCCCCATTACTGCCGAGCGTGAGGTGCAATTGGCACTTACTGACTTAGGCCTTAAAACAGATGAGCTTCGCCCTTATGCCCTGCGTCGTTTACGTGATCAGCTGGGCTCAAACTTATCTGGCCTACTGGGCCCAAGTGTCGCGCAAGACATTCTCGATGCGCATATTCCTCAACTCGTGCAAGACAAAAAAGGTGGCGATGACATTCACTATATTGAGTCCAAGCTAGAGGATTATCGCGATAAGCTCTCTGGGCTTGCTGCTGAGCTCGATATGTTGCGTCGCTTCCACCGGCAAACCTTGTATGACTTGCCGCTGGGCGTTTGTACGCTTGGTCATGATCTTGAGGTGATTAGCTGGAACCATGCCATGGCCATGCTGACCCAGCAGCCAGATCAGGAAGTTATCGGCTCACGACTCGACAGCCTGCCAGCACCGTGGAACCAGCTATTTAGTGAGTTTTTACAAGATCAATGTGTGCAATGGCGACGACACCCAGTTACCGTCGCCGGTGAAACACGCTGGATTAACTTACACCGAGCCGTGATTGGTGAAGCGGACGGCAACTTGGTGCTGGTGATGGAAGACGTCACTGCTATGCAGTCTATGCAGTCTCGCCTGCAACATACCGAACGACTGGCTGGTATTGGTCGGTTAGCGGCAGGTGTGGCTCATGAAATTGGCAACCCTGTCACCGGCATCGCTTCTTTGGCACAAAATTTACGCGCCGACTTTCCTGAGTCAGCATCTGTTGCTGAGTATGCCGACTCAATACTCGAACAAACCCGACGTGTCACACGCATTGTGCAGTCCTTAGTGAGCTTCTCGCACACCGATCAACACGTTGGCCATGAACTAGAAGCTGTGCCTTTGGCGAGCGTGGTGGCACAGGCCATCGAGCTATTAAAGTTAGCTCCAGCTGCACGCTTTACTGACTTTGTTAACGACATTGCTGATGATGTTATGGTCCATGGTGACAGTCAGCGACTATGCCAAGTATTTGTTAACCTCTTAGGTAATGCTCGAGATGCCAGCCCAGAAAACGGCAAAATTTTAGTGCGCGCAGAATGTCATGGTGATCGGGTGCATGTTGAAGTTGAAGACTTTGGCCATGGACTACCAGCTGGTGCACTGCGCGACACTCTATTTGAGCCTTTTGTGACCACCAAACCCGCAGGCACAGGTACTGGGCTTGGGTTAGCTTTAGTTCATGGCATTATCGAATCGCATCACGGCAGTATCCAAATGGTCGACAAAGGTGATTACGATCAAGGCCAAGGAGTGATTGTGCAGCTCACGCTACCGCTACTTCACGAGGAGGACAACACGTGAGTCAAATTTTAGTGGTTGATGACGAAATTGTTATTCGCAACAGCCTAAAGAAGCTACTAGAGCGCCACCAGCATGAGGTAGAAACCGCAGGTAGTGTTGATGAAGTAGTGAGTCGCTTCACCCCCGACAGCTTTGACCTCATTATTTCTGATTTACGCCTGCCCGGTGAGGTTGGTACTGCACTGATCAATCGTGTTGGTAACACACCTATTTTAATTATGACTAGCTTCGCCAGTATTCGCTCAGCAGTCGATGCCGTGAAGGCGGGTGCAGCGGACTATATCGCTAAACCCTTTGATCATGACGACATGATTTTGACGGTAGAGCGTATTTTACGTGAGCGCCGACTGCAGCGACAAAACGCCGCATTACGTGCTGACATTCATAAGGTACAGCCTGGCCGCAGTGGCATTATTGGCAGTTGTGAGGCCATGCAAAAGCTACACAAACGCTTAGAGCGCGTGGCGCCACTCAATACCACTGTGCTGATTTTAGGTGAGTCTGGCACGGGCAAGGAACTAGTGGCGCGAGCACTGCATGAGTTAAGCCCTCGCGTAGACGCACCGCTGATCTCGGTTAATTGCGCGGCTATCCCAGAGTCTCTGATTGAGTCCGAGTTATTCGGTTATGAAAAGGGCGCCTTTACTGGTGCACAAGGCCAGCGCAAAGGCTTAGTAGAGGCTGCAGATGGCGGCACCCTATTTTTAGATGAGATCGGCGAGCTGCCGATGGAGGCGCAGGCACGTTTGTTACGCCTGCTACAAGAGAAAGAAATTCGCCGCTTAGGCTCAACACAGTCACGACGTGTAGATGTTCGAGTGATTGCCGCTACGCACCGCAACTTGAAGCAGCTCATCAAAGACAGCTTATTTCGGGAAGACTTATATTTCCGTCTAAACGTAATGGAAATCGAGTTGCCACCGCTGCGAGACCGCGGCATGGACATTCTTGAGTTGGCGCAGGCTCTGCTTAAGCGAACCATTGAGCGAATTGGCAGTGAGCCATTAACATTCTCTAATTGCGCACTGGAGGCCATTAGCCAATATGCTTGGCCCGGCAATATTCGTGAGCTAGAAAACGCCATCGAGCGTGCCGTTATTTTGTGTGAGAACGATCGCATTACGCCGGAGCTGCTCGCCATTGAAACAACGCGTAAAGTAATCCCAGACAACCCCAAAGCAGTATCAACCGAAGCAACAGGTGATTTATCACTGGAAGATTATTTCCAGCAGTTTGTACTCGATAACCAAGAGCATATGTCTGAGACCGTGCTAGCCAGCAAGTTAGGCATCAGCCGTAAAACACTGTGGGAGCGACGCAATAAACTCGGCATACCTCGTCGCCGCGGAAGCGCAGACGAAAACAGCTAGTGTTACTTATTTCCCCATCGTTGTTACGTTATGTAATTCAAGACTTGGACAGGCATCGTAACAATCATAAGACAATAATTTTATGTGTTTGATTTTTATATTAAAAAATTACTATCAAAACTTGGCACGCCACATGCATTAACAAATTCACAATAAGAAGAAGATAGGCTGTTTACTCAGCCACATAATAAAAAACGTACCCTAATGGAAATGGGTGACAAAGAACTTGGATGTTTGGGCAAAAAAAATAACAAGGCCCAACAAAATTAGACGGTCATAAACCGCACACTGTTCAGCGTACGCGGGAGGAAACCCCTCCCGCTTTGCGTTTCTAAGCACCCAAAATCTGAGTTAAGCAAATCACTTCGCAAACTTGCTATCATGCGCAATATTTTTCTGATTCTGATGAGTGCATGGCATGTTAAAAACGTGGGTTAATCGTTGGCGCAATCGTGGCAAGCCACCCACTCGGCTAGATCCGGTCATTATTCCACGCGATCAACACCCCATCTCTCGCCGTCAAATCAGCAGTGTTGCCGTTAAAACGCTTTATCGCTTACATGACGCTGGCTACCAAGCCTTTTTAATTGGCGGTGGTGTACGCGACCTACTCATTGGCATCATGCCCAAAGACTTTGATATTGCCACCGACGCCACACCAGAAGAAGTTAAGGCACTGTTTGGTAATCAGTGCCAAGTAATTGGTCGTCGTTTTCGCCTTGCACATGTGCGTTGGGGGCGAGAAATCATTGAAGTAGCCACCTTCCGCGCCAATCACGATGAAGCTGCAAGCCACCAAGGCGGCATCAACGACGACGGCTTAATTATTCGTGACAACGTCTGGGGCTGCATTGAAGAAGACGCTGCAAGACGTGACTTCACCATTAATGCCATTTACTACAATATTGCCGACTTTTCTTTGTGGGATTTTGCGAATGGCAGTGCCGATATTGAAAACCGCATCATTCGTATGATTGGCGACCCAGAGCTGCGCTATCGCGAAGACCCTGTACGCATGCTGCGCGCCATTCGCTTTGCCGCCAAACTCGACTTTGATATAGAACCACGCACCGCACATCCAATCCCTATGCTTGCTGAGCTACTCAGTGATATTTCTCCGCACCGAATGTATGACGAATGCCAGAAGCTTCTATCTGCCGGTTATGCAACTTATGTGCTGCCATTGCTGCAAGACTATGGCCTATTCGAGACACTGTTTCCGCAAGCAGCTAAGTTTCCTTGTCAACAACTATGGATGCTTACCGCACGCAATACCGATCAACGCATCGCCGATGACAAAAATATTCACCCCGCCTTTTTCATCGCTGCTTTAC
>CAYYWS010000062.1:0-7654 GCA_964473955.1 uncultured Paraperlucidibaca sp.
CTTTATGCGCCGTTTAAAGATCAGTCTGAAAATCCTAACTTTGATAGTGCTAACACCACGTTTAGTTACGACCAGCTATTCAGAGATACGCGCTTTTCCGGCGGCGATCGCGTCGATGATGCCAACCAAGTGGCTTATGGTGTTACCTCGCGCTTTCTAAGCGAAGACGGTTTTGAGCACTTACAGGCCTCTGTAGGTCAAATTATTTATTTCCGTGATCGTCGCGTCGCGTTGCCTTTATTAGATGGCAGCACACCGGTTGGCAACACCGACAGTTCAAGCTTTGCAGGCAATATCACCACACGCATCAATGAAAATGTTAGTGCTTATGCCGACTTTTTGATGGATCCCAGCGATAGCAAACTATCCCAATACAGTGTGGCAACTAATATTCAACTACCGGGTGGTCGTCTTTACAACGCGGGTTATCGCTTCCGGCGTGATGACCCAAGCATTGGCCAACGCGCCGTTAGCCAAACCCACTTGTCATTTGTGCACCCCATTGGCGCACATTGGAAAACCTTTGCATTGTGGCAATACAATTTGAAGGATGAAGAATCACAAGAGGCGTTATTTGGTGTAGGTTACGAGTCTTGCTGCTGGGAAGTACGACTATTTAAGCGTAGCTTTCTGGCCGACCCAAGTGGACTTAGCGACAGCTCAGACCGCAGTCGTAGTGCAATTTTCTTAGAAGTTAGCCTAAAAGGTCTGGCTTCAATACAAAGCGGTGTCAACGCATTGCTAGAACAAAGTGTCTTTGGATACTCCCAGCTTTCACAACGAGAGGATCGCTTCTAATGTGGCGCCCAATGTCCCATGCCTTGCTTTGCTCGGCGCTTGCTTTTTCGGCTTCAACAGCCCTAGCCAATCCAAAGCCCATGGATCAAATTTCGGTCATTGTTAATGACAGCGTTATTTTGAATTCTGAAGTTGAAGGCCGCATGAACGACATCATGTTTCAGGCCAAACAACGCAATCAGCCCACTCCCGCTGCTGAACAACTTCGTACACAGGCGCGTGAGCAGCTGATTTTGGAGTCGTTGCAATTGCAGCTAGCTGATCGCAACGGTATTCGTGCCGATGAAAATGCGGTAAATGCCATTTTGACTGGCATGGCGCGCGAAAACAAAATGACACTTGATGCCTTTCGCATCAAATTAGACGCAACGCCCGGCACCAGCTTTGCGACATTACGTAACGCCATTGCCCGCGAACAAGTCATTGAGCGTTTACGCCAGCGTCGCATGGGTGAGCGCATTCGCATCACAGAAGCTGATATTGATCAGTTCATGTCGACACCAGCTGGCACCGAGCTTAACCGCCAGCTCGACGAGCAACTTAAGCCAAAAGCAACAGCAAGCACCTCTGCACCTTCGGCCAATGTTGGCTCCGGCGTAGAATATCTGATCACACAAGTGTTGGTGCCCGTGGAAAGCAACACTCCTGTGCAAGAGCAGGCACGACGCGCCGAACAAGCACAAGCCATGTTGGCAGCTCAACGTCGCGGACTTTCACCGGAAGAAGTTGTTACCAGTCTGCGCGGTAATGATGCAGCCGTAGAGCCTTTAGGCTGGCGCACACTGGATGCGTTGCCCGCACTATTAGCTGAGCCGCTAAAGCGTCAGATTGACGGCGAAGCGCCTGAATTAACACGTACTGCACGTGGCTGGCACTTGCTGTGGATTAGCGACCGTCGCGTGCTACGTCCACAGGAAAACTTACTGCCACCACCGCCACCCGTGCCAACAACAGTGGTCATTCAGCGCCAAGTTCGTCATATCTTAATGCGCCCTAACGAGCTGCAAAATGAAGATGACATTTTGGAAGTGATGAATCGTTATCACGAACAATTAAAAGCTGGTGCTGATTTTGCCGAGTTAGCCAGGCTACATTCACAAGATCCAGGCTCTGCCGTTCGTGGTGGTGACTTAGGTTGGGTTTCGCCTGGCGACATGGTGCCGGAGTTTGACCGCATGATTGGCCAGACACCAATCAATGCCATCAGCAAACCATTTCGCAGCGAGTTCGGTTATCACATCCTGCGAGTTGAGGGCGAACGCAATCAAGATATGCGCAACACTATTCTGCGTGACCGTGCGCGACAAATTCTGTTTGCCCGCGCTTATGATGAAGAGTTAGGCGCTTGGTTACGTGAGCTACGTGCCGAAGCCTACGTTGACTATCGCGGTCAGCGCTAAGCGCTACTCACCTGCCAGGCGATAACCCACGCCTGGCTCAGTTAATAGATAACGCGGCTCAGCAGGGTCGCGTTCTATTTTCTGCCTCAGCTGCCGCAAATAGATACGTAAATAATGCGTATCATCGCTGTGATGCCGACCCCATATAGCCTGTAGCAACTGTGAGTGCGTTACCACACGGCCTGCTGACTGCGCCAACACGGCTAGCAACTTATATTCTTTTGGCGTCAGCTTTATCAGCTCACCCGCCAACCACACCTCGTGCTTATCTAAATCCAATACTAAATCAGCCACTTCATAACGCTGACTAATGGGCTGCGCATCACGCTGACGCCGTTGTGCTACCCGTAATCGCGCCAACAACTCCGCCACACTAAACGGCTTGGTGAGATAGTCCTCAGCACCGGCATCAAGCGCAGCAATCTTTTCTGATTCATGACTACGCGCCGAAACAATAATAATTTGTGCAGCGCAGCGCTCTTTTAATAAAGGCAACAAACTCAAACCATCCATGTCGGGCAGGCCTAAGTCCAACAAAATTAATAATGGGTCATCCAGTGCAACACGCGCCAAGGCCTCATCTGCACGTAACGCGGTGGTGACCACATAACCTTCAGCAGTCAGGGTGGTAGACAGCATGCGTGACAGATTTTGCTCATCCTCAACAATCAACACATCCACACTCATGCTAGGTCTTCCTCATCATCGGGTGGTGGTAGTTCGGCATCCTGGCTCCGCGGCAAGGTCACAATAAAACGCGCACCATGAGGCTGCCTAGACTCGGCCACAATGCGACCGCCATGTGCCTCCATAATCGAGCGGCAAATAGCCAGCCCTAACCCGGCACCTGCACTTTCAGCCGCATTATCACCACGGCAAAATTTACGAAATAACAGATCAGGATCACCGGGTAAGCCAGGACCATCGTCCTCAATCATTAAATGAACCAGCGTTGGCTCAACGACGACCTGAATATTCACACGAGTATTATCTGGTGTGTACTTGCCAATATTCTCTAATAAATTGGCAAACACACGCTCCAACAGGCGCGGATCAAAACGCAATAAAGGCAGCTCTGTTGGCCACTGAACCTGGATTTGCCGTGGCGCCAAACGAGCCCGCCACTGCGCCAAAGTTGCGCCCATGATTTCTTCTAGTGCCTGCCAGTCCAGCTGCAACACCACCGGGCCAGACTCCAGCCGTGCCATGTCCAGTAGATTTTCAACCAGCGCTTGCATACGTCGCGATTCATCATAGATAAGTGTGGCTAAGTCCTGACGCGCCTCCAGTGTCAGTGTGGTATCTGCACTCGCCAACGATGACGAAGCGCCAACCATACTTGCCAACGGTGTTCGCAAATCATGTGACAACGCACTGAGCACCGAATTGCGCAGCCGCTCACTTTCTAGTTCGCGGGTGTAACGATACAAGCGCTCCAGCTCCAGCGCACGCGCTTCAGACTCTAGCGCCACATCACGCCAACGCACCGTTAATTGGCTAATGAACAAACTCAAGGCAATGGTCAATAAACCGGTTAAGACGTACTGTCCTGAGTCGGCCCAGTACAAATATGCCCACGGCACATACAACACACCATAAGCTAAGCTGGCTAACACCGACGCTAAAATAGAGGGGCCACGACCAAACAAAAACGCCACCACCACCACAGCTAAAACAAACAGCAGCACCAAATTAGGCAGTGATATATAAGGCTGCAGCAACCACGCCAATGCCGTCGCTAGCAACATCGTCGCTAAAGCTGCAGCATAAGGGCGTAAAGTGGACCAAGGCACGTTGTCTTCCTATTGAATCTTTACGGGATTTTTACTTGGCGAACCTGTACTTGATCACCAGAATAACAACTGTACCGCTCAGCAATGATTTATGCACTGAGTGGTCGCTAATTGAAGCCTTGCGGTGGCGTCAATTAGCAGGTTCTAGCGTCGGCTTCACTCCCTCTCAGGTTGGGCTGTGGCACAATGGAGTGAACGACCGACGCATAAGGACAACCCCTCATGATTCCCCGTCTTGCTTTGACGGCTGGCGAGCCCGCCGGAATAGGTCCGGAACTCCTAGTACAAATTGCTCAACTCGACTGGCCTGCACAACTTATCGCTGTGGCTAATCCTGCGCTACTGCAAGCCTATGCGCAACGTCTAAACCTGCCACTCACACTGCTGCCGTGGTCACCCACTCAGCCAGTCGTACGCCACCAAGCTGGCAGCTTATACATTTTGCCGGTTAGTTTAAGCACTGCGGTAGAGCCAGGCCAACTCAATGTCAGCAATGCTGGTGCCGTGTTGCAAAGCCTAGATCTTGCCTGCGATGGCTGCCTTGCTGGCGATTTTGATGCCATGGTCACTGCTCCCGTGCAAAAGTCCATTATCAACGACGCTGGCATCAGTTTTAGTGGCCATACCGAATACTTGCAGCAACGCTGTCAGGTCGAACGTGTGGTGATGCTGCTGGCCTGCCCCGGCTTACGTGTTGCCCTTGCCACCACGCACTTGCCACTACGTGATGTTGCCGATGCCATTACGCCAGAGCGCCTGAGCCAAGTAATACGTATTTTACATGCCGACCTAAAAACAAAATTTGGTATTAACCAGCCACGCATTTTGGTCACTGGTCTGAATCCGCATGCCGGTGAAGATGGTCACTTGGGGCAAGAAGAAATTACGGTCATCAGCCCTACATTGGCGGCATTACGCACCGAGGACATGAACCTCATTGGCCCTCTGCCAGCTGATACCTTATTCACACCACGTCTATTGGCCGATGCTGATGCAGTATTAGCGATGTATCATGACCAAGGTCTGCCAGTGCTTAAGCACATGGGCTTTGGCAATGCCGTCAATATTACGCTGGGCCTACCCATTATTCGCACCTCAGTCGATCACGGCACTGCGCTGGATTTAGCGGGCACGGGTAGTGCCGATACCGGTAGCTTAGCCGCTGCCATTGATTACGCCATAACCATGGTCCATGCACGTTCAAACGGAGAGCCGGCGTGAGCCAAGTAAATTCATCTCGACGCGTCGAAGGCCATCAAGCACGTAAGCGCTTTGGTCAAAACTTTCTGAATGACGACCGCGTCATTAGCCAAATTATTGCTAGCTTTCAGCCGCAGCCCGGACAAAATGTTGTCGAAATTGGCCCAGGCTTAGGTGCGCTGACCAAACAACTACTACCTGCTGTTAAACGTCTTCAGGTCGTTGAATTAGACCGCGACTTGGCTGCAAGACTGCCAAAAACCTTGGCCGGCATGGGTGAGTTGATCATTCATGAAGGCGATGCACTCAAGTTTGATTTCACACAACTTGTCAGTGCCGATGAAGGGCTACGTATTATTGGCAACCTGCCCTACAACATTTCCACACCGCTAATTTTTCATTTACTGAGCTCTTCCGGCCAAGTGCAGGACATGCACTTTATGCTACAGAAAGAAGTGGTCGATCGCCTATGTGCCGAGCCGGGCAGCAGCGACTACGGACGCTTGAGTGTGATGGTGCAATACCACTGCTTAGCAGAATGGTTATTTGATGTGCCACCGGAAGCGTTCTCTCCGCCGCCGAAAGTGACCTCAGCGATTGTTCGTCTAACGCCCTATGCAACGCCGCCGCACCCCTGCCGCGATCCGCGCTTATTAAGCGAAGTGGTTACGCAAGCGTTTGGCATGCGCCGCAAAACACTGCGTAATGCATTAGCGCGCTACCCTGCTGATGTACTCAGCAACACCGGCGTTAACCTTAGCAGTCGCCCAGAGACACTGAGCGTGGCAGACTATGTAGCCATCACTAACGCGATTTTGGATGCTGCCCCATGAGCCAATCCGTCAGCGCTGTCGATGCCCACGGCATTCATATTCAAGTACGCAGTGAGTACTTAGCTGAGCCGTCTAATCCTAGCGAACAGCGTTATGTTTTTGCCTACCATATTCGTATTAGCAACCAAGGTCGGCGCACCGCACGCTTAATGACTAGGCACTGGGTCATTACCGATGCCGATGAGCGCGTGCAAGAAGTCCGCGGCGACGGTGTCATTGGTGAGCAACCGCTGTTGGTGCCTGGCGCCAGCTTTGAATACACCAGCGGCACCGTATTAGAAACGCCAGTGGGTAGCATGCATGGCTCTTATGGCATGATTGATGAGACCGGTGATCGTTTTGAGTCGCCGATCCCCGCCTTCACCTTAGCCATTCCAAGAATGCTGAACTGACATGGCCGACTACGCCATTGGTGATGTGCAAGGCTGTCGCGCCGCACTCGAAGATCTACTGGAAAAACTGCGTTTTGATCCCAGCCAAGATCGGCTTTGGTTCGCTGGCGACTTAGTCGCCCGTGGCCCCGACTCACTCGGCACACTACGTTTAATTTACAGCCTGCGAGATGTCGCCAACAGCGTGTTAGGTAATCACGACTTGCATTTACTGGCTGTGCGCCATGGCCACTCCCGCCTCAAAAACAAAGATGGCACCGGCCCTATTTTTAGCGCCGAGGATGGCGATACGCTTTTGGACTGGCTGCAACAACGGCCGTTGTTATTGGAGCTGCCAGAGCAACACTTAATGACTCATGCCGGCATTCCACCGTGGTGGTCTGTTAAACAGTTACGCGCACTGAGCCAAGAAGCTGAACAACTTTTACATAGCTCAGATGCGGCCACACATTTGGCAGGCATGTACGGCAATGACCCGGCACTTTGGCGTGATGACTTACAGGGAGATGCCAGACTTCGTGTCATCATTAATGCGCTAACCCGCATGCGCTTAATTCTGCCCGATGGCCGTTTGGACTTTAGCCATAAAGAATCGTTAGAAACAGCACCAGCGGGTATGCGGGCATGGTTCCAAATCCCCAACCCAGGACTTGAGGACTACACGGTTTTATTTGGTCACTGGGCCGCCTTATTAGGTCGCACCAATAACCAACAGTTCATTGGGCTAGATAGCGGCTGTGTTTGGGGCAACCACTTAACGGCATATTGCCTGCAAGATGGGCAACTAACACACAGTCGGCAGGGGTTGCGATGAACCATCATCAAGGTACGTTTTTAGTCGGGGGTGCCGTGCGCGACAAGCTGCTAGGCCTAACGCCACGTGAAAACGACTGGGTGGTAGTAGGTAGGAGCGCTGAAGATTTATTAGCCCAAGGCTTTCGCCAAGTTGGCCGTGACTTTCCCGTGTTTTTACATCCGCAAACACAGGAAGAATATGCGCTGGCTAGAACTGAGCGAAAGCAAGGCATTGGTTATCATGGCTTTGTTTGCCATGCCGATCCTTCTGTTAGCTTGGAAGACGATTTATTACGTCGTGACTTAACCATAAATGCCATAGCCGAAGCTGCAGACGGCACACTGATTGACCCCTTTGGTGGCCAACAAGACCTAAACGACCGATTGCTACGACATGTGTCGCCAGCATTTACCGAAGACCCCTTGCGTGTTTTACGAGTGGC
>CAYYWS010000062.1:7754-10030 GCA_964473955.1 uncultured Paraperlucidibaca sp.
GCAGCCAGCACCAGTGACCAAGGTGATATTCGCTTTGCCGCCCTCACCTTAGATTTAAGCCACGAGGATATCAGCGCCTATCTTCGGCCACCGGCACGATGGCTGGCGCTACAAGCACTGGCCAATAAACACCATGGCAACATCCATCAGGTATCAGCACTAACACCTGATTCAGTATTAGCGCAGTTAGAGGCAATCGACGCCTGGCGCCGCCCCGAACGCATGGACAGTTTATTGTCCGTTTGTGCAGCCGATGCACAGGCGATTTCGCAGCAACCGCTTATAGACTATGCACCTGCCGCGTTCTGGCGAAAGGCTTTGAGCTGCACACGTATTGATGTCAGCAGCCTGCAACCAGCCAGCCGCTCGGGCCCTGATATTGCCGCTGCCATTCGTGCCGCACGTTTGCAGCGCCTTGAGGAGTTATATGGCTCACAGTGAACCTGTTGCACTCATTACTGGCGCTGCCAAACGCGTTGGTGCTGCCTGTGCACAACAGCTGCATGACTTAGGTTGGTCGGTCATTATTCATTACAGCCACAGCCAAGCAGATGCCGAGGCGTTAGTGGCCAAGCTCAATGGAAAACGTGCAAACAGTGCGTTAGCTGTTGCCGCGGATTTATCCTGCTTAAACGAAGTAACCTTATTAGCACAGCAGGCTGGCGCTGGTTTTGGTCGACTGGATGCTTTAATTAATAATGCCTCTAGCTTCTATCCCACCCCGATTGGCCAGACCACCGAAGCCGACTGGAATGATTTATTTGCTAGCAATGCACAAGCCCCGTTTTTTCTAACGCAGGCGCTGACACCCATACTGCAAAAAAGCCCTCAGGCCAGTGTTGTGAATTTAATTGATATCCATGCACGTTATCCGCTGGCTAAACACACGGTGTATTGCATGGCCAAAGCAGCACTTGAAGCGATGACGCGTTCGCTTGCTAAAGAGTTGGCACCACAGGTACGTGTCAATGGGGTAGCACCAGGTGTGATTGCTTGGCCTGAAGGCGCTGGCAGCATGAGTACCGACCAGCAGGCCGAAATATTAGCGAGTGTACCCTTGGGCCGTGTCGGCGGTGTCGAGGCTATTGCAGAAACGGTAGCCTTCTTGGTGCAAGGCAGTCGCTACGTGAGTGGACAAATTATTGCAGTCGACGGTGGCCGCAGTGTCTGGGGCTAACTCTTAAGTCGGCTTTTGACCGCGCTCAATTAACACTCCAACATCTTGTGCACCTTTAACTGCGCCGGGCTTGCTAACGCGCAAGCGCAACCACGGCACCTGAAACTCGTCGCGTAAAATCACCCAAATCGACTCAGCCAAGCGCTCCACCAATTGGTATTCGGCGGCCTCCACATGCGCTTTTAAACGCATGCTGACTGCTTTGTAGTCTAGCGCATCATGAATATCGTCACTGTTCGCAGCAGGCCTAATATCCCAAGCCATTTCTAAATCTAGACTTAAGGTCTGGCGTATACGGCGTTCCCACTGGAACATGCCAATTACCGTTTCAATGCGAAAATCGCGTATATAAACAATATCCACTGTTATCTCGTCGTTTGCCGCCAAGGCAGCTAGAATAAAGATACTATTCTAATACCAAGGACACCTCATGAGCCCAGACTTGTTGGCCATCCTGGCATTAATTATCGCTTATTTGATGGGCTCGATTTCCAGCGCCATTATCATCTGTCGTGTAATGGGCCTGCCCGACCCACGCAGTGATGGTTCACACAACCCTGGCACAACCAATGTATTGCGTATTGGTGGCAAGTTACCTGCGTTACTGACTCTGACCGGTGACGTACTCAAAGGCGTGATCCCAGTTTTGATAGGGCGCGAAATGGGCCTAGATAACATGCTGCTAAGCGCCATTGGCTTTGCTGCTTTTATCGGTCACCTGTATCCAATATTTTTCCGCTTTGAGGGTGGCAAAGGCGTTGCCACTGCGCTCGGCGTACTGATCGCGTTGCATTGGATGTTAGGCCTTGCTGTCCTCGCCATTTGGCTGCTGGCGTTTGCCATCACCCGTATTTCATCGGTGGGCGCAATCGCTGCTTTTAGTGCAGCCCCTTTTTTGGCGCACTATTTATGGATGCCCGATGGCATGCTCGGCATCGCTGGCATGAGCATCTTGTTACTGGCGCGCCACAAAGAAAACATGAAGGCGTTAATTGAGGGCCGTGAGCGCCGCTTCAAACGCTAAGTAGCTTGGCTGACTTAAACGGCCGATAACTCAGTCATCGGCCATCGAGCTCGCACCGTCACGGCTAAATCGACC
>CAYYWS010000063.1:0-6195 GCA_964473955.1 uncultured Paraperlucidibaca sp.
GGTAGACGGGAAGTCGGTGTAAGTCCGACGCTGCCCCCGCAACGGTAAAATTGGTAAAGGTGCTCACAGCCACTGTCTATAGAGATGGGAAGGCGAGAACCCTTGGCCCCAAGGCCAGCCAATTAGCCCGGAGACCGGCTCGATCGTTAACGGCCAGCGCGGTGGGCGCTCTATCCGAAGCATGTCTGCGCCTTAGTGACGTTGGCAGCCTTCGTGCTGGCATTTCCCAATTCGCTGTCTGCGGGGATGCGACAGCACGGAGATGTGTACACAATGAAACCCCTACCCTTTATATTAGCGCCCTTGGCGCTGGCCCTTTCAACTCAAACACTTTCTGCCAGCACCTCAGAGTTAGAGGAAGTTGTTATTACTGCTAGTAGGAGCGTACAAACAACCGGTGTAAACACCGCTTTTATTGATGTCATCAGTGAAGAAGATATCAAAGCCTCAGGCGCACAAACAGTTTTAGACGCACTGCGCCGCTCCGCCATTATTCAAGTTGTTGATAGCAGTGGCTCTGGCAGTTCACCCACTATTGGCATGCGTGGCTTTGGTAGTAATGGCAGTCAAAACACACTCATCTTGATTGATGGACGCCGACTAAATAACGAAACAGATCTCGGCAACGTCAACTTACGCAACCTCAGCATCAACAATGTGGCACGCATCGAGATTGTGAATGGAAGTGCCGGCGCGCTCTATGGTGCAGGGGCTGTTGGCGGCATCATCAATATCATTACAAAGCGAGCAAATGGCAATGAGCTGGACCTCAGTATTAGCCGTGGCAGCTATGACACCGAAAAATACCGCGCCAGAGCAAGTGCCCAGCAAAACCAATGGAGTGTTGTGGTCGTTGGCGATAAGGAACTTTCTGATGGTTATCGTGACAACAACGATTTAAATAGTGCATTTGGACAGGCGCGTATTGCCTATGACGGCAAACGATTTAGTGCTTATGCAGAAACCAGCAAGTTAGATCAGCAAGCCAACCTACCCGGCAGCTTAAGCGCAGCGCAAGTTCGACAAAATAGACGCCAAACGAATACACCTAATGACTTCAGCAACCTTGATGCAACAAGACTGAGTATCGGGGGCTCCTTTGCACTCAATGATCAGTGGCAGTTTTCGTTAGATACATCAACACGCAAAGACGAACTACTTTCTGAGTTCTCTGGATTTCAATTTGCTCAAGATAGAGAGCAGTTAACACTAAGCCCAAAGCTGCAAGGCAGCTTTAATATGTTAGAACGCCAACAAAATATTATTGTTGGCCAAGACATTGAACGTGGTAGATACGAAGCCTTTGGCTCGGTCGGCAAACCCAAAACCAATAGTTCTTATGTGCAACTAACCAGCTCAATCACTGATCGTGTAGACCTAGTTACTGGTTATCGCTACGGTAAACACGTCAATAACATCAGCTTCACACCCAAGGTTTCTGACAGCGTCTCTGCTGGCTCAATCGGCTTATTCTGGAAGGCCACTGAGCGCACCAACGCTTGGCTCCGTGCTGACCAAAATTTCCGATTTGCAACCATCGATGAACATACTTTCACTGCCGCTGGTAACACCTTAGACACACAAACTGGCGAGTCTTTTGAGCTCGGGATTGAGCACAGAATCAATCAACACAAACTGAAAGCACAGATTTATCAGTTGGACCTAAAAAAAGAAATTACTTTTGATCCTTCGGCAGGCTTCTTTGGTGCCAACATAAATCTCGACCCAACGCGACGTCGTGGCATCAGCTTAAGTGCTGACAGCAAGTTAACTGAACAACTAGATGCTCAATTACAGGTTGGGCTTGTTGATGGTAAGTTTACTGCTGGGGCTTTTGACGGACAACGTATTCCCCATGTGCCTAAAACATCCATTACTGGAACACTGAACTACAGACCGTTGGAGAAAACAAACCTTGCCATAGAAAGCCTCTACACCGGCAGCAAGTTTGCAGACTCTGACTTTAACAACACCAGCAAAGTTAAAGCCGTGTTAGTGCATAACTTGGCAGTCACCCAAAAATGGAACGACTTTTCTGCATCTGTTCGCGTGAACAATGTGCTCGATAAGCGTTATAACGACTACACCGTGCTGAATTTCTTAGGTGAGCCTGCTTTCTATCCAGCAGCCGAACGGAATGCATTGCTCACTGTGTCGTATCATCTGAAATAACCAAGGAGCATCCCATGGGCAACCGCTTAAGCAAAATCTACACACGCACGGGTGACGATGGCAGCACAGGATTAGGTGATGGCAGCCGTGTGCTTAAAGATGCTGCGCGGGTGGAAGCCTATGGCACGGTAGATGAAACCAATGCCTTTGTTGGCGTGCTACGCGCCACCTTAGCGCAAGACCATCCAGCGCAAGACATGCTCACCCACATTCAACATGACCTGTTTGATGTGGGTGGCGAGTTATGCATTCCCGGTTATGAACTTGTCACTAAGGCCTATATTGAGCGACTTGAAACAGCGATTGATGCCATCAACGAAAACCTACCAGCACTAAAAGACTTCATTTTGCCTGGTGGATCTATGGCAGCAGCGCAGGCCCATGTGGCACGGACCGTATGCCGTCGAGCCGAGCGGCGTACGCTATCACTGAGTGAGCAAGAGACGATTAACCCACTGGCTATGCAGTATTTGAATCGCTTATCCGACTACTTATTTGTGCTGGCGCGCCAACTGGCACGAGAAGATGGAGGGAAAGAGGTGCTGTGGCGTCAGCGAGAGCATCGGCCACAGTAATCTTTTACACCAACAACTGTCTGACATCTGCTAAAAGCTGAGACAAGCGTGTTGTAAAGCGCGCTGCTGATGCGCCATCAATCACACGATGATCGTATGACAACGACAGTGGCAACATCAGCTTAGGCACAAACGCTTTGCCATCCCATACAGGCTTTTGCTGAGCTCGCGACAAGCCCAAAATGCCAACCTCTGGCCAGTTCACCAACGGCGTAAAGGCCGTGCCACCGATGCCGCCCAATGACGAAATGGTAAAGGTCGCCCCTTGCATAGCAGCTGGCGGCAACTTACCTGTACGAGCCTGCTCTGCAAGCTCACCTAGTCGTGCAGAAAGCTCACGTAACCCCATGGTGTCGGCATTATGCAAAACCGGCACCAAAAGCCCATTCGGGGTATCTACTGCAATACCCAGATTGACATACTGTTTAACGACCAAGTTTTCGCCATCACGACTTAATGAGCTATTAAAGGCCGGCATTTCTTGCAGTAAATACGCGACTGTTTTTGCGACCAAAGCAGTCATAGTCAGTGACAAACCCTCTGCTTTAAATCGGTCTTTTAAGCTCAAACGAAAGGCTTCAAGCTCGGTAATATCGGCCTCATCGAACTGTGTCACCTGCGGCACAATATTGGCCGAACGCGCTAAGTTTTCAGCAGACTTACGCTGAATACGCGAACGCGGTTGCAGTTCAACTTCACCCCACTTGCTATAATCTGGCTCTGGCGGCAACTCAGTATTTACGGCTGAGCCACGGGGTTTGCTCAGCTCAACTTTCACCCAATCATGAACGTCTTCCTTAAGGATTCGACGTTTTGGACCTGAGCCTGTCACCGCCCCTAGGCCAACACCAAGCTCTCTGGCTAATCGCCGAACGGCAGGACCTGCATAAACATTGGTTTGCTCGGCAGGTGCTGCCTTGACTGGCTGTTCAACTGACGGCTTTATAGGCGCTTGCTTAGCAGGAGTCTCTGACTTGTCCTCAGCAACTGCTGGCGCGGCTTCAGCAGGCTTTTCAACCGATTTTTCGATCGGTTTTTCTTCTGATTTTGCCTCCGCACTCGCAGCATCAAACTGCAGCAGTGCATCACCTACTTTTACCGTATCGCCAATTTTTACCGACCAAGAGACCAGCACACCATCTTCGGTTGCAGGTAGCTCAAGACTTGCCTTATCCGACTCCAACACAGCAATAGGCTGGTCTTTTTTCAGCACATCACCCGGCTTAACCAGCAGCTCAATTACTTCCGCTTGATCAACGCCTAAGTCCGGCACGTTCACTAATGTCGACATCGTGCCCTCCTTATGCTGTAGCCGCGTTGGGCTGATTGGGGTTAATTTGCCAGGCATCACGTGCGCTCAAAACATCGTCTATGCTGACATCACCTGCCTGCTGTAACGCCACCATAGCAGCGTAGGCAATTTGTTTTGCATTCACACCAAAGTGTTGACGCAACGCCTCTCGACTGTCCGAGCGGCCAAAACCATCAGTCCCTAATACTACGTAAGGCCTATCTGTCGGCATAAAAGAACGCACTTGGTCTGCATGCACCTTCATATAGTCCGTTGCGGCAACAATAGGCCCTTTGGTCTTGGCCAATTGCTGTTGCACCCAACTCACTTTGGCTTTTTTATCCGGATTTAATAAATTCCAATGCTCCGCCGCCAAACCGTCTCGACGTAACTCAGTAAAACTAGTCGCACTCCAAACCGCAGCACGCACGTTCATGTCTTTTAATAACTCCGCCGCTGCCTCCACTTCACGCAAAATCGCACCACCACCAAGTAATTGTATTTCTGGCGATTTTGCCTTTGCTTTAGCGGCCGGCTTCAGGCAATACAAACCTCGTCGCACGCCCTCTTCACAGCCTTTTGGCATTGCGGGATGGGGATAGTTTTCATTCATCACCGTCAGGTAGTAATAAACGTCTTCTTGCTCAGCAAACATGCGTCGCAATCCATCCTGCACAATAATGGCCACTTCATGGGCATAGGTCGGGTCATAGGAAATACAGTTGGGAATCGTTGATGCCAGCACATGAGAGTGACCATCCTCATGCTGTAAACCCTCGCCATTTAACGTAGTACGCCCTGATGTGGCTCCAATTAAGAAACCACGCGTACGACTATCACCCGCCGCCCAAGCCAAATCACCCACACGCTGGAAACCAAACATGGAGTAGTACAAATAAAATGGCACGAGTGGCTTGTTATGGATACTGTAGGACGTGCCACAGGCAATCCATGCACTCATGGCACCCGCCTCGTTAATGCCTTCTTCTAAGATTTGACCTTTCACGTCTTCGCGATAAAACATCAGCTGACCCGCGTCTTCCGGCTCATACAACTGACCAACGTTGGAGTAAATACCGAGCTGACGGAACATTCCTTCCATACCAAAGGTGCGCGCCTCATCCGGCACAATCGGCACAATACGTTCGCCCAAGCCATCCACTTTTAACAACACGCCCATCAAGCGCACCAATGCCATGGTGGTGGAAATGGGGCGCTCCGAACCGGAGGTAATGTTAGACATTGCCGTTAGGTCGGGAATGGGTAAGGTTTCACTTTTGCTTCGTCGTTGCGGCAAAAAGCCACCAAGAGCTTCACGACGCTCACGCAAATATTTCAGCTCAGGGCTGTTCTCATCTGGACGGTAAAATGGCAGCTCTGCAAGCTGCTCATCCGTAAACGGCATATCAAAACGGTCACGGAAACGACGCAATGACTCTAAATCTAGCGCCTTCATTTGGTGTGTTTTGTTAGCGGCCTCACCGGCACCTGTGGCATAACCTTTAACTGTTTTGGCCAGAATCACCACTGGCTGACCTTTAGTCGCCATGGCTTCGGCATACGCCGCATAGACCTTATACGGATCATGGCCACCACGGTCTAATGCTGCAATTTCCTCGTCACTTAAGTCTTTTACCAGCTCAGCCAGCTCAGGGTATTTACCAAAGAATTTTTCACGGGTGTAGGCACCACCACGGTTTTTAAACGCTTGATACTCACCATCAACAGCTTCAGCCATACGCTGGCGCAAGGCGCCGGTGTCATCACGAGCCAATAACGGATCCCACTTTTTGCCCCAGATGACTTTGATGACTTTCCAGCCCGCACCCCTGAACACAGACTCGAGCTCTTGAATGATTTTGCCATTGCCGCGAACAGGGCCATCAAGACGCTGAAGGTTGCAGTTAATAACAAAGATCAGGTTGTCTAACTTTTCACGACCTGCCAAAGCGATTGCACCCAATGACTCCGGCTCGTCCATCTCGCCATCACCAAGATAGGCCCATACTTTGCGGCCCTGATCCGGCAACAAACCACGGTTCACCAAATATTTCATTACATGGGCTTGATAAATCGACATAATGGGACCAAGGCCCATAGACACGGTGGGGAACTGCCAATAATCCGGCATTAACCAAGGGTGTGGGTAACTCGACA
>CAYYWS010000063.1:6295-9916 GCA_964473955.1 uncultured Paraperlucidibaca sp.
CCCGGCATCATTGGTTCTTGCTCACGGGCAATCGTATTCACATACGGCGTGCTTAAGCGATCAATGGCAACACCCAATCGTGCAGCATCAGCATTTAACCACTGCAGTAGCTGTCGGGCGCGCTCTGGTGAGCTGTGCTCAACAACAGACGCAAATGCATCTAACCACTCTTGCGTTTCTGCATGATCAGAATCACCGTAATGACGCGGCCTTGCCATACTATCCACCCTCTATTATTTTGTGACCAATCAGTCACTCCAATCTTCTCATGCCAGCTTGCTCACGCCAAGGCTTTAGCTGCTGACAAAGCTCGGGAAGTGCCGTCAATAATGACAATCCGGGGCGCGTTAAATCTTTATCATTCACCGCCAAAATAGCGCCAGTTCGCACTGCCGGTAAATGCTTAAAGCGAGACCAAAACTGCTGCGCCGATGAGTGACCATGCTGTGACACCAGAATAACATCAGGTCGCTCACGTAAAATCGCCTCAACACTCATGATTGGCGCTGCCACTGGTGACGCGGGAACAATCGAATCAGCACCACATATCGCCATCGCTTGGCTTACCAAATGATCCGGAGACAAGGTATATAACGGTGTTTGCCATACTTGATAAAAGACGCGCAAACGCGGACCTTCCGCATAGTATTTACGCTGCTTATTTAAGTTTAATGTCAGTTGTTTAGCTTTCTTGTCTGCGGCTTGCTCTTGCTTTGATAACCAACCCAACCAACGCAGGCGCTCGGGAATATCTTCAATTCGACGGGGAGAGATTGTGAGTACTGGAATGCCTAGCCGCTTAACGCGCTGAAGTTGTTGAGGCGACATACCGTCGGGCCAATAAACAATAAGGTCGGGCTTCACCCGTCGCAAGTACTCTTCATTGATTTGCCCAGGCTGGCCAACAATGGGATATCCCTTAACGCTGGTACGACGTCGACTGGGATTGTCGTAGTCATCATGAACACCAACAATACGCTTGCTGGCGCCAATCGACTCAACCATATCGACAAGATGCGGTCCTAACACCACCCAACGCTCTAACTGAGTGGACGACTTGCTCCAAGATACACCGGCATCATCTTGCCAAGAATTTGCTTGTGCACTTCCTGTGACTGCCGTCAGCAGGAGTGCAATAATAATTAAAAGCCCGGCCACAAGGTCTTTAATGCCAAAAACACCATCCAAACAATCAATGAGCGCTGAATCAGCGCCTGAACGCGTGTTAGGCTTGTCACGAGATTCAAATGTGGCGACTCAATATCGTCATCCAAGCCTTCTGGCTCTGCAGCTTGTGCTGCAACATCGATCAGCTCATGGCCGTTAGCATCAGACTTCAATAATTGCTCACGAATAACCGCCCAAGTTGCGGTGAAATTACCGGCTAAGGCAAAACTCATAGCCAATAAGCGTGTAGGAATCCAATCGGCTATATGCAGCCATGACAATGCAACTTGTCGCGCCTCTTCGCGCGCATGGCCCACCATCAAACGCAACAAGTAATAACCTAAGGCTGCCACTGGGCCTGCCAACAAGAACCAAAACAGTGGCGAAAACAGCTCATGCAAACTTTCACGAAGTAAAAATGTTCGCGCCTGATGTAGCTCGGTATCCAACGTAACCTCATCAGTAACCCAGTCATGCTGATCGTCAGCAATCAGAGTCGATTGATGCTCAGAGTCCTCTTCGTTTTCCGGCGCATATTGGCGCTGCCACATCAATGCAAAGCGCTCTAGCGCACGCGGCAAAGAGACGTCACTAAAGATGACGACCAGTACAACGGCGGCAGGGAAAAATACCAATAAACTCAAGCCTACTTCACGCAAGCCCTGAATAAGCATTAACAGCACCAGCATCGGTAACACAATCGCCATAACTAAGCGCACAGGCACAGGTAATGCTGCCGGCAATGATTCCATCAACCGCAGCCATGATTGACCCGGCTGTGATAACAAGCGGCGCCAATCATCAGGCATAGCAAAATATGCAGCGAGGGCGATCAACGCCAATAACAAGGTCATTGTGGTACTCCTTTCAACAATTCTGCGACAGTGCTCGCCAATCAAATGCAGGGCCTGGATCGGTCTTGCGGCCAGGTGCGATATCACTATGCCCGACTAAGTGACCTTGCGTACTAGGATATGCCTGCCACAAGATCGGTAGAATTTCATTTAACCTAGTGTACTGTATTGGTTCATAAGGTAGGTCATCACAGCCCTCGAGCTCAATACCAATTGAGTAGTCATTGCAGTTTTCACGTCCGCCATAAGACGATCTACCAGCATGCCAAGCACGCTTATCAAAAGCCACAAACTGAACTACCTCTCCATCACGACGAATCAATAAATGGCTTGAAACTTCTAGCTGAAAAACTTCAGCAAAATATGGGTGCTCTGTTGGGTTCAGTTGATTTAAAAACAACTGTTCAATATAAGGGCCGCCGAACTCACCCGGTGGCAAGCTAATGTTGTGAATCACAATTAAACTAATTTCTTGACTGGGTCGATCACCATAATTTGGCGACTCAACACGTCGAGCTCCGTGCAACCAGTGATCGGCACTTAGCTGCATTTTTTTATCTGTGTGCAGGAGAATAAAAACAACGTTGCAAAATCCTCGTATACTGCGCGGCATCACAAGCTTACCCGTTATGGATGCACTATGAATTCTGATTTACTCAAAGCCGCTTTAGCCGCCAACGTTACCGCAGCGCTTGTCGAAGATATTGGCTCGGGTGATATCACAGCGCAACTAATTCCCGCTGAAAAACAGGCAAAAGCACGAATTATTACTCGCGACCCGATGGTGATGGCGGGCAAGCTTTGGTTTGATGCCTGCTTCATGGCCGTTGACCCTAATGTCAAAATTGTTTGGCAGGTTGAAGAAGGACAGTTAGTCACTGCAAATAGCACACTCGTAGAAATCACCGGCAGTGCACGTAGCTTACTAACCTCTGAGCGTCCGGCGCTTAACTTTCTACAGACCTTATCTGCTACCGCCACTCAAACACGCGCCTTAGTAGCTCAATTAGCGAATACCAATGCAAAACTTTTAGATACACGCAAAACCTTACCCGGCTTACGAGTGGCTCAAAAATATGCTGTTTTAGTAGGTGGCGGGCTAAATCATCGTATGGGCTTATTTGATGCCTACTTAATAAAAGAAAATCACATCATGGCAGCAGGATCGATTGCTGCAGCAATCGCGCAAGCACAGAAAAATGCGCCGGGGCATATGGTCGAAGTAGAGGTTGAGTCTTTAACCGAGTTAAGCGAAGCCATTGATGCTGGCGCTGACCGTATCATGCTCGACAATTTCGATTTGGCACAAATGCGTGAGGCTGTTGCTATTAATCAAGGTCGAGCTGAACTTGAGGCTTCTGGTGGTGTTAACCATGAGACTATTCGGGCAATTGCTGAAACTGGTGTGGACTATATTTCAGTTGGCGCTATTACCAAGGATATTCGAGCCATTGACCTATCAATGCGCTTAATTGATTAGGCGTTATAAAACCCAAAAGGCTGCCCTAACCGGTGGCCTTTTTTTCATCCGCATGTTTTGCATTAGCAAAGAACGCCCAAACAAAAACCCCCCGCCGGTTCACGGCAGGGGGTCGTTGTA
>CAYYWS010000064.1:0-9890 GCA_964473955.1 uncultured Paraperlucidibaca sp.
CATGCACCTACGAGCTTCATAACCAACGTCGAAGCCATGTCATCCCCGTAGCATTAAAAGCATACGCTTAACGGCCGCAACTGTCATGGGGTTTACGCATTAGGCTTGCTGAAAACTGCGTAGTCACTTATTGTCGGATGACATAAAAAGAAGAAAAAAGAGGTTCCCAATGTCTGTTTATCAGCGCCTTGCATTACTGCCATTGTTGGCTGTCGGCTTGTCTGCCTGTTTAGGCTCAAGTAATGATAAAGCTTCGAATAACCCCAGTCCCCGCACATCAACCTATGAAGCTAAAATTGTGCGCACGGATATGGGCATCCCGCATATCACGGCCAACGACTTTGGTAGCTTAAGCTTTGGTCAGGCCTATGCCTTTGCGGAAGATAATCTCTGCGTCATGTTGGATGATTTTGTCACCATTCGCGGTGAGCGCGCGCGTTATTTTGGCACTGATGGCAGCTATCGTATCGAGCCAAATAGCTCAGTTGCAGACAATGTATCTAGCGACTTTTTCTGGCGCTCTATGTTAGATGATGCCGCTTGGCAGCGTGTTAAGGCAAATACTAAGCCTGATTTTCAGAAGTTAGTGACTGGGTATGTGGCAGGTTTTAACCGTTATATTGCCGAATTAAAAGCGGGCCAGCACGCTGGCCGCCACGCTGCTTGTGCTGATGGTGAGTGGTTATTGCCAATAACCGAAGCGGATATGTATCGTCGATTTGTGCGTTTATCAATTCTGGCCAGTAGCTCGGTATTTGTCAGTGAAATTGGTAATGCCCAACCGCCGGCCTTACCGCCTTCCGCTGATGGTGGTGAAAGCCCGCTAGAAGGGTTGATGCAGCTGCTTAGCCCTTTGCTTAATTTGATCCAAGGAGCGCCATTGTCGGCAGCGCCTATTCCAGTGGCGCAAAACGATGTGCCGCTATCCCAGCGCCAGCAGGCACTTGCTCAAGCTCCAGGCCCCTTCGCCGAGCTGCAGCAGCATGATCGCTTTGGTAGCAATATGTATGGCATTGGCAAGGATGGCAGCGCCACCGGCCAGCCTATTTTATTTGGCAACCCACACTTTCCATGGCGCGGTACTGAGCGACTCTATATTTCGCATAACACCATCCCTGGCAAGCTAGACATCATGGGCTCATCACTTTATGGCGTACCGGCCGTGCTGATTGGTTTCAATGATCGTGTGGCGTGGTCGCACACAGTTTCAACGGCTTATCGTTTCACCTTGTATGAGCTAAAAATCAATCCGTTAAATCCGACTCAGTATTTATATGACGGACAGCTGCGTGATATGCGTGCAGTGCCTATTGATATTCAAGTTAAGCAGCCAGATGGCAGCCTGGTTACACAATCACGCACGCTATATCACAGTCACTTTGGTCCTATGCTGACTTTGGAAGCATCAGGCGTGCCGATTTTGCCATGGACCAATTTAGTGGCCTACACCATGCGTGATGCCAACTATGAAAATGACCGCCTTATTAATCAGTTTGGTGCGTGGAATCTAGCTGAAAGCCTTGATGACTTTATTAAAGCGCATGGTGAAGAGTTGGGCGTACCATGGGTAAATACAGTGGCGACAGGACCAAATGGTAAGGCTTATTACGGTGATATCACCGTTGTGCCTCATGTCACGGATGCCAAGGTAGCCAGTTGTGCAACATCGCCATTGGCCGTTGTTATTGGTCAAGTTGCACCGGGCTTACCGTTGCTCGATGGCAGTCGCTCAGATTGTGAGTGGGGCAGTGATGATGATGCGCCAGTGCCTGGCATTTTTGGGCCAAGCAACCTGCCCACACAGCAGCGTGATGACTATGTGACTAACTGCAACGACAGTTATTGGTTAACCAATCCTGCAGAGCCAATTACCGGCTTTAACCGGATTATTGGTGATGAAAACAGTCCGCGTACCTTACGCACACGCCTGTGTATTTTGCAGGCTGAGCGTCGATTAGCGGGTACTGATGGTTTGCCCGGCAATCGTTTTACGCTGCAAAACATGCAGTCTATCGTACTAAATAGCCAGATATATTCAGCGGAATTGGCACGTGAAAGTGTCTTGAGCAGCTTGTGCTCACAGCCGTTGCTTGCTGGTAGTAATGGCCCGGTGTCTGCTGAAGATGTTGCCGCAGCTTGCGCAGCGTTAGCTGCTTGGGATGGCTCGGATAATTTGGATTCCACGGGTGCCCATGTTTGGCGCGAATTTTGGCGCTTAGTATCTGCCAATGGTGGTACTCCAATTGGCCTGCCTGTTGATACCCCACTAACCAGCCGCTGGAGCACAGCATTTAGCACTGCGGATCCGGTTAATACCCCGCGTACATTGAATACCAATTCTTTGTTTGTGCAACAGGCCTTTGCAGATGCTATTGCTGCTGTTAAAGCGTCTGGTTTTGCATTTGATGCCAAGCTGGGCGACATTCAGTTCTCAGGTGTAAGCCAGCGTGCGAATGGCGAAAAAATCCCTGTTTTTGGCGGTGACAGTAATGCGGGGGCTTTCACTATTGCGGCTTCAATTAGTCGTGCGTTGGGCGCTCAGGGCTATCCAGTCATTTACGGTAATAGCTACATTCAAACCGTCACATGGGATGATAAAAATCAGCCAATTGCGGAAGGTTTTATTACCTATTCGCAGTCTACCGATCCGGCCAATCCACATTACACAGACTTCACGGAGGCCTATGCCAAGAAAGAGTGGTTGCGCTTCCCATTCACGCCAGCTGAAGTGCGTGCCAAGGCCAAAAGTACCATCACAATTCGACAGTAAATTAAATTACAGGAAATAAGTATGACCGATATAGCAGCAGCATTTGCAGGGCAACGAGACACAGCGTTACGCCTAAGAACTTCAACCGCTGCTGAGCGTAAAGCAAAAATTGAGCGCTTACGTGATGTTTTACTGGCACATAAAGATGATGTGATTGCTGCGGGCTGGGCTGACTTTCGTAAGCCTGCCACCGAGGTCGAGCTGACTGAAATTTTGCCTGTGGTGGCCGAAGCCAATGATGCTTTACGCAACTTAAAGTCGTGGATGAAGCCCAAGGGGGTATGGCCTTCACGCATGATGATTGGCACCAAAGGTTATATTCAATATGAACCCAAAGGTCGCTGCCTGATTGTGTCGCCTTGGAATTATCCTATAAACCTAAGCTTGGGCCCGTTGGTTTCGGCAATTGCAGCGGGCAACACCGCCATTATTAAACCTTCCGAAATGACTCCAGCTGCTGCGGCGGTGATTGGTCGCATTGTGGCGGAAGTGTTTGGTCCAGACGAAGTCACCGTCATTGAGGGCGATGCTCAAATAGCCCAGGCACTGTTGGATTTGCCTTTTGACCATATTTTCTTTACTGGCTCACCAGCCATTGGCAAAGTGGTGATGGCGGCTGCGGCCAAACATTTAACCAGTGTGACTTTAGAGCTTGGCGGTAAGTCACCAACTATTATTGATGCCAGTGCCAATATTGAGCTGGCGGCCAAAAATATTCTCTGGGCCAAGTTCACTAACAACGGCCAAACTTGTATTGCACCCGACCATATTTATGTTCACACCGATGTGCATGATGCGTTTGTCGCTGCCTGCCAGCAGGTGCTAAAAAATGTGTATGGTGACAATGCACAGCAAAGTGAATATTTGGCACGTATGGTTAACAGTCGTCATGCAGGGCGCGTAAAAGCCTTGTTAGATGATGCGGTAGCACGCGGTGCTAAGGTATTAGCCGGTGGGCAAACAGATGCGGCTGATGATTATATTGCACCGACGCTGTTGGGCTCTATTCCTGCTGATGCAACCATTATGTCGGAAGAGATTTTTGGGCCATTATTGCCGATCATTGTTTATAGCGATGTTCAGACGGTGATTAACCAGATCAATGCTGAGCCTAAACCGTTGGCGCTATATGTCTGGAGTAAAAACGAAGCGGTGATAAATCAGGTGATGAGTAATACCTCATCTGGTGGCGCCTGCATTAATCACTGTGTTGTGCAGTTCTTGCATGGCAACTTGCCATTTGGCGGGGTGAATAACTCAGGTATTGGTAGCGCCCATGGTCACTTTGGCTTTAAGGCATTTTCGCATGAACGCGGCATTGTGCGTACGCGCATCATGCTGGCTAAAATGTTCTTCCCGCCCTATACCAACTTAACCCGCAAGCTGATTGCGATCTTTACCAAAACCGTTTGATCTAGCCACGGTCCCGCATAATGCGGGACTTTTGTCTGGCCCAGTCACGGTCTTTTTCGCTGTCGCGCTTGTCATGTAGCTGCTTGCCTTTCACTAAGGCAATCTCTAGCTTGGCACGACCGTTGTGCCAGTACATCGACAGGGGCACACAGGTGTGTCCTTTTTGTTGCACGGCACCGATGAGTTCTCGAATTTCTTTGTAGTTCAGAAGTAGTTTACGTGTACGAGTGGGGTCAGCTACCACATGTGTACAAGCAGCCAGCAGCGGCGTGATCTGCATGCCAATAACCCAGGCCTCATTATTTTTAAGCAAAATATAGGCATCGGTAAGGTTGCACTTGCCGGCACGTAAGGACTTAACCTCCCAGCCAAGCAAAACCAGTCCGGCTTCGAACTTGTCTTCAATAAAGTATTCGTGACGTGCGCGCCGATTAACAGCGATGGGTTTGGTGTTATTCATGGTAACTATTATAGGCGGATTGTCGAAGAAATAGGGCGGTCGCTTGAGCTTATGATGACATGCGATGACAATAGCGCACCATGTCAGGCAATCATTAAGAGTGTTATTTATGTCTCAGCCTTCTGTTCATACACGCTTTGCTAGCTTATTGCTGATTCCATTGGTGCTGTCGGTGTTGTTTGTGCCAACACTAGAGGCTAATTGGTTATACCTAGTTTTGGGTGTGGTGTTAGGCGCATGGCCTTTGGCATTGGCCGAGCGTGCCTTAGCAGCGCGTGCTAATCAGCCGCTGATTGCCGGCATGCAGGTGTTAACTCGGCAGTCTGATGCAGCCATCCGCTGGCGTGTATTGGCATGGAGTAGCCTAGGTGCCAGTGTGTTATTGCTGGTTGTGATCGCGCTTTATGCCGGTGCCTTCCTCACACAGGTGCTACAAACTCAGGGCTTACTCAAAGACTTTCCTGCCTCCAGCATTTGGTCAGCCAGCACCGTTATCATTATTTTCTTCGGTGTTTTGCGTCGATTTAGTCGCGTGGCACTAAGCCTTTGGCTACTGCCAACACTGGCCTTGGCAGCCTTACTATTTTGGCAGATGAGCCAGCAAGCAACGGTGGCCATGCAAACAGAGCTAAGCCTGTTGCCTGCGTTGCCGGGTGAGGCCATGTTATTAGCTGGTGTGCTGCTAGGTGGTGCTGGTGCCATGATTCGCTGGCCGGTATATGTCGGTGCTGTTAACAAGCTGACGGTGCAGGTTGCTGCTGTATTGTTGGTGTTGGCGGCGGTGTTTTTTGCAAGCCTGCATCATGGCTCAGCGTGCATGGTGGCGACGCTTTTATCAGCGGTGCTGTTGTTCTTGGCGATGCCTATCGTTGCCGAGCCAGCCATCACCCATGTGCAGACTAAAGTGAGCTCGCCTTGGATGGCCAGCTTGGCGGTGATTGTGCCGGTAGTGTTGTTAAGCCAGTGGATTAGTCTGCAAGCGGGCGAGCTAGTTCTACAAGCATGGTTGCAGGCTGCATTGCTATGGATGGCGTTAAACGCGTTGATCCTAGCCACTTACACGGGCTGGATAATGAAGATTAGCCATGCTCGCAAAGCGCTGCAGATGCCATCGGAAGGGGTTTACAATTTATGGCGAATTGCTATTCGCTGGGTTGCGCCGATGACTTTATTAGTGGCGCTGTATCAGTGGTTTAGCCTGTCATGATTAGTATTGAAGTAGCTTATGCTACGGCTCAGCAGCAGTGGTTGGTAGCACTGCAAGTGGCGCCTGGCACATCCGCAATGGATGCCGTACAGCAGGCCATTAGCAGTGGCCTGCTGCCTGCTGATTTGAACTTGGATGCTTTGGTTGTGGGGGTGTGGAGCAAGGTGTTAAAGGCACCACAGAGTTATAGCGTTAAAGCCAATGATCGTATTGAGCTGTATCGGCCGCTAACCCTAGACCCGATGGAAATCCGCAAGGTGCGTGCAGCTAAGGCACGCGCCTCGCGGGCGAAGACTAATTAAGGTAGTTCGCTTTCACGCATGGACTCGGTAGTACGTACGGCGCCGTCTTTGCTGGCAGGTAGTGAAATTGATTTCACAGGCATTTCACCATCCACTTCGACGCGTGACACCACGCCCATATCAAAAAAGACACTCAGGCGGCGATGCGGGACTTTTTCCAAACCGGCTTTTTTGGCGTAGGTGCCGGGAATAAAGCGGTAGGTATAGTCCCAGCGTGAAGGGCTTAAGGTGTCTGTGACCAATGGTGTACCGAGTACAAAGCGCACTTGAGCGGGGGTCATGCCCGGTTTGATTTGCTCAACTTGCTCTTGTGTCACCACTTGGCCTTGCACCACATCAATACGGTAGGCGCGGAAAATATTGCTACAGCCAGTGCTGATTAACAGAGTGCCCGCTACGAGCCCAGCCAGTAAAATCTTTTGCATGTTGCGCATTAACCTCGACGTTATCAGTGGGTGCCCTTAGGGGCTAGGTCGGTTATCATAAGGCATTGCCCGCAAAGAGACGAACTCATGTCGCTAACCAATCAAGATTTACGTAAAGCTGGCCTAAAAGTTACCTTGCCGCGCTTAAAAATTCTTGAGCTGTTGGAAAGCTCATCTGTGCATCATATGAGCGCAGAAGATGTCTATAAAGCACTTTTAGCGTCTGGTGAAGATGTCGGCCTTGCTACAGTCTACCGCGTACTGACCCAGTTTGAGTCTGCGGGCATTGTTGAGCGCCATCATTTTGAAGGTGGATTGTCAGTATTCGAATTAAAAAATGACGATCATCACGATCATATTGTTTGCAGTGACTGCGGCAAGGTATTTGAGTTCCACGACGAAGTTATTGAACAGCGTCAGCTCAACGTGGCGAAAGACTTAGGCTTTGAGCTAAGCGGCCATGCACTTCATCTTTATGGTAATTGCCGTCGACCCAACTGCACAGGCAAAGACGAATAATCAACCTGCCAACATGCTCGCTGCGTGTTGGCGTGTCTCTTCGGTGATTGCTAAGCCGCCAGACATACGCGCAATCTCATCAATACGTTCGTCATGATTTAGCGTGACGACGGTGCTGTGTGTCTCATCATTGATAACACGCTTTTCCACACGTAAATGATGATGTCCACGCGCCGCTACCTGTGGTTGGTGAGTGATACTAAAGACCTGTGCGTGCTCACCTAAGTCGCGTAGTAGTCGACCCACCACTTCGGCAATGCCACCACCAATGCCAACATCTACCTCATCAAACACCATAACGGGTACCGGTGAATGGCGTGCGTGCACTACCTGAATGGCGAGTGATAAGCGTGATAACTCACCGCCTGAGGCCACTTTTGCTAATGGGCGCAGAGGTTGGCCCGGGTTGGCGCTAAACAAAAATTCAATGTCATCTAAGCCATTGCTGCTGGGCTTAGCTAACTCATTAAAAGACAGAACTAGTCGTGCATTACCCAGTCCAAGACCTTGCAAGAAGGTTTGGATGTCAGCGCAAAAGCGTTCAGCTGCCTTTTGACGTTGTTGGCGCAGGTCTTGTGCTAGTTGTTGGTAAGCGTTGAAATGTTGGGCCACCTGCTGGCTCAGCTGATCTAAGTCTTGTGCTTGTCGTAGTTGCTCAATTTCAGCGCTGAGCTCGGTAAATACCGTGGGCAGCTGCTCGGGAAGTACACGATGTTTTCGTGCCAATTGATGGCATTGGCCCAAGCGTGTGGCGAGCTGCTCCAGTTCGAGTGGACTAGCTTCTAGGTCGGCCAAAAAGTGCCTAAGTACAGGAATTGCTTCATCGATTTGTATGGCTGCACTATTGAGCAGGCCGTGCGCCTCTTGTAGCGCTGGCGATAAGCTCAGGTGGGCATCAAGTGCTTTTAGCGCACG
Organism: uncultured Paraperlucidibaca sp.; assembly: GCA_964473955.1. Lineage (GTDB taxonomy): Bacteria > Pseudomonadota > Gammaproteobacteria > Pseudomonadales > Moraxellaceae > Perlucidibaca. The sequence goes on from CAYYWS010000064.1 coordinate 8,012, forward strand.
CTGCAGTAGTCGAGTTGCGGTGTCGCCATCAGCCTCTGATAGTGCGTTTAGTGCCAATTGCCCATCTTCTTGCAGTGCCCCCACATTCGCTAAAGTGTCGTGGCGCTGTACCAAGGTTTCATATTCGCCTTCGGCTAAGTTGAGCTGAGCCAGCTCATCACAAAGGTGCTGCACAATTTCTAAGCGAGCACTTTGGGCGGCCCCGGCTTTTTCGGCATGGCTTAAGCGCTCTGCAGCGGTTTGCCATTCGCGAAAATGACCGGCGGTTTGTTTGGCCAATGTTTGTAGGTTGGCAAAGCTATCCAGCATTAATCGATGGTTGTCTTTACGCAGCAGCATCTGGTGCTCATGCTGACTGTGAATATCAATTAGGCATTCACCAATTTGGCGCAGATCCGTCAATGTGGCAGGGCGGCCATTAATGTAGGCGCGTGAGCGTCCGTCGCGAGAGAATGTGCGGCGCAGTGTGCACTCATCTGCTTCATCTAACTCGCGCTCGCGCAGCCAGTTCATTGCCTCTTCTAAATGGCCAACCTGAAAAAGTGCGCTGACATCGGCACGATCGGCACCTGCTCTCACCACCGAGCCATCAGCTCGATCACCTAAACACAGCCCCAAGGCATCCATCAAAATGGACTTGCCTGCGCCGGTTTCGCCAGTAATCACGCTAAAGCCGCTAGCAAACTCAAGCTCTAGGTTATCAACAATGGCAAATTGACTGATTTTAAGCAGGCTCAGCATGTAGTTATCCAATCAGCGGTGGAGATGCCTAATCATAGGACACCTTGGTCAATCTCGCGATGAATCCATAGCAATTTTGCCGTAGCCACTTGAAAAATGAGTTAGACATCACCATTAACCATGGCATCAATAAAAGTTGCCGCAAGTGGGAGATGAGAATGAGCGAGCCAAACAAGCCAGAAACTGAGCCACAAGAGCCTGTTGAAGAGTTAACCGCTGCCGAACAGGAAGAAAGCCAGCCAGTGCCTGAGCCGCTTGCTGAGGACGAAGTGAATCAGCGTATTGCTGAAATTGAGCTGCAGATGCGTGACGTGCAAATTCGTGCGCAGGCTGAAGTGCAAAACATTCAGCGCCGAGCCGAGCGTGAAGTGGCAAATGCACATAAGTATGCCTTGGAAAAGTTTGCTGGCGGTTTGCTGGAAGTGGTCGACAATTTAGAGCGTGCACTGCAAACGCCTATCAGCGAAGACGAAGCCCAAAAAGCCATGCATGAAGGTGTTGCGCTCACGCTTAAGCAGCTGCTTGATACCTTGAAGCGTCACGCTGTTGAGGTGGTTGACCCATTAGGTGAGCCGTTTAACGCCGATCTGCATCAAGCCGTATCTATGCAGCCTTCGAGCGTGTCTGAACCCAACACCGTGACTGCGGTTTTGCAGAAGGGTTACACCTTGTCTGGCCGTTTGTTGCGCCCGGCTATGGTGGTGGTTGCCACTGCGTCCTAACTAAAAATTTGCAGGTGATGGCCTTGAAAATGACGCCATCACCCACATATCCATAAACAAGGTGTGAATAAACACTAACGATTAACGACAGCGCCGGCCACCGCCGGACTGTGATAGGAGAGCATGATGGGCAAGATTATTGGTATCGACTTGGGCACCACCAACAGCTGTGTATCTGTGTTGGAAGGCGACAAAGTTAAAGTTATTGAAAACTCAGAGGGTGCGCGCACGACACCATCAATTGTTGCCTATACCGACAACGAAGTATTGGTTGGTGCTGGTGCAAAACGCCAGGCAGTCACTAATCCGCAAAACACATTGTTTGCGGTGAAGCGTTTGATTGGCCGTAAGTTCACTGATGATGTTGTGCAAAAAGACATCAAAATGGTGCCTTACAAAATTGTTGCCGCTGAAAA
>CAYYWS010000065.1:0-8394 GCA_964473955.1 uncultured Paraperlucidibaca sp.
GTTACGTTGTACGTTTAAGGACGCAACGTTGGTGTTGATCGTTAAAGCCATGGTGTTTCTCCCGAGAGAATAATTTTTTGGTTGGTAGCGGTATCGGCCCAAGTGGCTTTATCTCGCTAACACTTCTTTTATCGGTCTCTGTTGAAAAAACTTAAGTAATGAAATGCAATGCTTTGTTGTTCGGTTGTAATGCTATAAATAATTAAACAACGACAGACCTTGAACCTTGGTGTAAGCCTGTTGAGCGGCCTGAAGGCCCAGTAATTGCTGGTTAAAGCGTGTTATTGCCTCGGCATAATCAACATCTTGTGTCTCGGATAGTGCCGTTTGCAGCTGTAATACAACGCCGCTACTTAAAGCAGCCTGATCTTCAATTTGGGTAAGACGAACACCAATTTCAGTTCTAGCCACTGACAATGAGCCTAATGCTTTATCTAAGTCAGTTAATTTAGCTGCAATATTGACCGTTGAAGCACCGGGGGTCTCGAGCTCAGTGGCAACGGAGGACAACAGATCAAATACATTTTGAGCACCATCAAAACCAAAGGCTTTAAAACCATCGACGGTGTCTTTAATAAAGGTAGATGGGCCAATTTGTAGCTCACGCACGTCAGTGCTGCCGGAAAAACTAAACGGCGGTGATGTCGGCACCGTTGGTGTTGCTTCGTCCATACCTGAAAAAATAAAGCGCCCTTCACTGTCTTGAGTGTTAGCGACCTGCAACATCGACTGCAGTTGCTGGCGAACTTCAATCGCTAATAACTGACGTGACTCATCACCTTGGCTGGCATTGGCACCCTGCACTACAATTTCACGCACTCGCTGCAAAACATTAACGCCATTGGTCATTAATGACTCTTGCTGTGCTAAGCGACCTTGCAGCAGCGAACCATTACGTTCAAATTGCGATAAGCGCTCAAGATTACGTTGCATCGAAAGTGATTTGACGGTGCCAACCGGGTCGTCTGACGGCGTAATAATGCGTTTGCCAGAGCTGATTTCTAACTGCGAGCGCGATGCCTTAGCTTGCTGCTCTAAAATACTGTTCAGTGCTAAGCGATTTAATTGACTAGTGGATACACGCATCTTTTGCCTCTACTCATTATTAGCGCCGGAAGGCATCCATTAAGGTTTGAAAAATATTATTTGCCACCGCTGACATCTGTGCGGCGGCTTGATAGGCCTGTTGATACTTGAGTAGATCCGCTGCTTCTTCGTCTAAGTTCACACCAGATATACCGTCACGACGGAGTAAGGACTGCTGCATCAGTGAGTTCTGAGCCTCAGAGCCAAGGCGCGCCTCACGCACTTGGTTAGCAACCGTGCCAACTAGGCCACGCAAACTATCGCCTAAGGTTGTGGTTTTACCGTTGATGTTGACAGCACTGCGCTCTAACGCGGCCATAGCTAAAATATTGCTGTTGTCACCAATACCACCGCCCTGACTGGCGGCAATTTTGACCGGGTCATTAATACGTACCGACAACACAAACTCAGTCGAGTTATCAGCATCACCGTTGTAGCCAAATAAAGGCGTGCCATTGGCGCCTGCCAAATCGACACCACCTACTTGCAGTGCATTAAATTGGTCCGCAATGGTTTTAGCGATTTCGGTTAGCTCTTGCTTAGCAGTGGCCAGCGTGCCATCACGAAACGCTAACAACCCACCGACCGCACCACCACTAAGTGAAGCGGTAATATCAGATACACCACCGAGTAAAATGCGGCCGTTATTGTCTAAGCTTAAGGTGTTAATTTGCCCACTTAACACCAGTGGCTGGCCTGAGCCGGTAAACACACTCATCGAGCCATCAGAAGCTTGAGTGGTGGTGACTTTAACCAGCTTAGAGAGTTCTAGAATTGCACTATCACGTTGGTCTAACAGATCATTGGGTTGCGCACCTTGGCGCTGGCCAGCAGACTTGCTAATCACCTCATTAAGATCACCAATTCGCTGAACCAAAGCATTCATATCGTTTATAGCGACATTGATACGTGCATCAACCTCGTTACCCACTTCCGTGAACTGGGCATTGGCATCAACAAAGCGATTCGCTAAAGCCTGAGCCTGCGACAGCATCACTTGTCGAGCAGATAATGACGATGGGCTCGCGGCAACATCCTGCAAGCTATTAAAAAATCGTGAGAAGGCACTATTGATACCATTACCTTCATCAACCAACACACGCTCTAACTGGCTACCGAGTTCATAACGCGTGTTCTGGTCAAAAAAGCCTGCCGTGTTATTACGTAGCTGAGTGGTGACGAACTCATCATAACTACGTCGAATTCCGGTAATTTGAACGCCCGTGCCGATAGCACCAAAACCAAATTGGTTGGGTTGGCGCGTGGCCATATCTACCGTTTGCCGGCTATAACCGTCAGTATTTACGTTGGCAATATTATTGCTGACGGTGGCAAGTGCCCGTTGATTGGCATTTAAGGCCGACAACGCAGTATTTAAGATACTGGACATGTCTTACTCCCAAATATTGTGTTGTTTATCGGCCATTCGACAAAGAACTTGAGCGTTGCTGCTGTAATTGCAGCTGTAATGCATCGGCACCAGCATCACCATTTGGTTTAGCAACTTGCTCCAGACCGGCATTACCTTTTAATTGACGAGCAATTACAGGTGCCAAGCCAATACCACCACCCTCACTTAAAGTGACGGATAATTGACTATCCAACATTTGCTCAAAGGTTTTGGTGGCCTCATCACCAAACAGACCGCCTTCTGGCACCGTCTCGCGCATGGCTTTCAGCATCATCTGCACAAATACCGACTCAAATTGCTGAGCCACCTTTTCAATGGCTTGATCAGGCTTAATATTTGCCTGCTGGCGGAGCTGCGATAACGCACCAACGTCGTGGTAATTACTGCTCTTGATGCTGTCCATGGTTAGATCACAATCAGTTCGGCGCGTAAGGCACCGGCTTGGCTTAAGGCCTCTAAAATCGCCACCAGATCAGACGGCGCCGCACCGACACTGTTAATGGCGCGTACCAACTCATCTAAGGTAATGCCGGTATCGAGCTTAAACATACGTGAACCACCCTCAGTCACTTCGACATCAGAGCGTGGGGTAATCACCGTCTCACCCCGACCAAATGGCGCTGGCTGACTCACTTGCAGATTTTCGCTAATGGTCACCATCAACGAACCGTGACTAACGGCTGCTGGTAAGGTGCGAACATTGCCACCCATCACGATAGTGCCTGTACGTGAATTAACCACTACCCGTGCGCTTTGCTCACCTGGCGTCACCGTTAGATTTTCAAGTAGTGATAAAAAGCTCACGCGTTGATTGGGATCTTGCGGCGCCAGCACACGCACACTACTACCGTCCACAGCCACGGCAGTCTCTTCACCAAACTGGCTATTAATCGCTTGGGTCAAACGCGTTGCGGTAGTGAAATCTGACTGCTTTAAATTAAGAAAAATCATGCCATTACCAGCGATCTCGCTAGGTGCAGCGCGCTCAACAGTGGCGCCACCGGGAATACGACCGGCGCTGGGAATATTAACCGTCACCCGTGATCCGTCTTGGCCAGAGGCCGACATGCCACCCACCAACATAGACCCTTGAGCCATGGCATAGACCTGACCATCAGCACCTAATAATGGCGCCATGATCAAACTACCACCGCGTAAGCTGCTGGCATTACCAATCGATGAGACGGTGATATCAATACGCTGACCCGGCTTGGCGAATGGCGGCAAATTGGCGTGAATGGTGACCGCGGCAACGTTTTTTAACTGCGGATTAACGTCATCTGGTACACGAATGCCAAAGCGCGACAACATATTACGAATACTTTGCACGGTGAATGGTGCCTGTGTGGTTTGGTCGCCAGTGCCGCTTAAGCCCACGACTAAGCCATAACCAATTAATTGGTTATCACGCACACCTGCCACGTCGACCAAGTCTTTGACACGTTGCGCTGCCTGCACTGGCAAAGCCAGAGGCAAGATCAGCAATAAAGCGGTTATTAGTCGTGTGCACATTGCGTTATCTCCACTACAGCGGCCAGAAGCCAGAATTAAAGAAGCGAGTTAACCAACCCATTTTGTTGGAATCTGCTACTGCTCCTTTGCCGCTGTAAATTATTCGAGCATCCGCCACTTTGAAGGACGGAATTGAGTTGTCTCCATTAATGTCTTCAGCACGAATCGTGCCAGCTAAGCGAATAAATTCTTCGCCCTGATTAATGGTGACCCATTTTTCGCCACGTACTTTTAAGTTGCCGTTGGCCAACACTTCCGACACAGTCACCGTAATGCTGCCGGTTAAGCGATTGCTTTGGCTGCTGGAGCCTTTACCGTCAAATTTGGTGCTGCCACTAATGCTGGTATCAATCGGTAGTTCACTGCCCAACAAGGTGCCAATGGGAACAGTGACGCTACTGCCTTTGCTGGTATTTGTGCCGGCTTGTTTGGAAGCATCAGTACGCTCCATCAAAATCACAGACACAGTGTCACCCACTTGACGCGCACGCTGATCTAAAAACCAATTGCGGCTATGACCTGCCTGAAAAATGGCGCCGGGTTGAGCTAACGCAGGTTGCGGCATAGGCGGTGGCGTTGGTGCCCAGTCTTGTTGTGCATGGCGCGCCATCGGTGCTTGGCAGGCACTTAAAACCAATGCCATGACCACCACTGCGCTTTGTTTACTGATGACTGTCATGACGATTAGCTCCGATTAAATATTGTTGTTTAAGTACTGCATCATCTGATCAGCTGCAGCGATCGCTTTTGAGTTCATCTCATAAGCACGCTGGGTTTCGATCATATTGACCAGCTCTTCAACTACATTCACGTTGGAGCTTTCCAAGGCTCCTTGGGCTAGGAAGCCCAAACCACCTAAGCCTGGGTTACCAGTTTGTGGTGTGCCACTGGCAGCCGACTCGGCATAAAGGTTTTCACCAATCGGCTCCAAACCACGCGCATTAATAAAGTCGGCTAACTGCAACTGACCAATCTGAGCAGGAGTAGCCTGGCCCGGCTGCTTAGCCGAGACCACACCATCGGCACCAATGGTGATGCCCAGTGAATCTTCAGGAACGGAGATAGCAGGCTCAATGAGGTAACCACTAGAAGTGACTAACTGGCCCTGCTCATTCACTTGCAGGCTGCCGTCGCGGGTGTAATTTAAGTTGCCATCAGGCGTACGCACTTGGAAAAAACCGCGTCCATTAATCGCTACATCCAAGGCATTACCGGTTTGCGCCAAAGTGCCTTGCGCAAAGTTTTTATCGGTAGCGACCACCCGCACACCGGTACCGACATGAATGCCTGTTGGCGAGCGCGTTTGCTGACTGGTTTGCCCACCCACTTGTTTGGCATTCTGGTAGAGCAGATCTTCAAACACGGCACGGCCTTTTTTAAAGCCTGTGGTATTGGCGTTAGCTAAGTTATGGCTGACCACTTGCAAACGAGTTTGCTGGGCATCAAGACCAGTTTTGGCAACCCAAAGTGATGGATTCATAGTGTCTACCTCAAAATTATCTGGGTTATTCCATGCGCATCAGGCGCGATGAGTTTTCCGCCATGGTCTCGGCGGTACGCATTAACTTCACTTGCATTTCATACATGCGCGAGTGATTGATCATGCTCACCATCGAATCCACCGCACTGATGTTGGCACCTTCGATATAAGCTGAACGCACACGCACCGAAGCATCGGGCTCACCGGGCATGCCATCACGCTGAGCCATCAGGCCATCTTCACGTTTAATGACTTGTGTTGGGTCTAACTTGACCAGCTTTAGACGATCTAAGCTGATCATGGTGCTGCTGGCTTCACCTTTGGGCACCACTGAAATGGTGCCGTCATTGCCAATCAGCAAACGACTGTATTCGGGGATAGATAATGGGCCGTTTTCCCCCATCACCATTTGATTGGCACCGTTGACCAGCATGCCCTCTGCCGTTAAGCGCAGGTCCCCGCGGCGGCTGTAGGCTTCAGTGCCGTCGTCTGCTTGCACCGCGAGCCAGCCATCGCCATCAATGGCAATGTCCCACTCACCACCGGTGTATTGCACCGGACCTTGCTGCAGGCTGCTGGCACGATCATGTGAAACACTATTGATGCGGCTGTCAAAATACGGCCCTTCAACCTGAGCTGAAAGCAAGACATGGAAGTCGCCGCGAAAACCGGGTGTGCTGGCATTCGCCAAGTTATTGACAGTGGTTGCCTGCGCCAACTGGGTGTTTTTGGCTGCATTCATACCGACATACAATAATTTATCCATGATCTTGCTCCCCTAAACGACTAAGTCTTAGCGCAGATTCAACACAACTTGGGTAACCTGGTCGGCGGTTTGAATCATTTGCGCATTGGCCTGGAAGTTACGCTGAGCCGTAATCATCTCGACTAACTGCTCAGTCAAATCCACGTTGGACGTTTCCAACGCACCAGCTTGGAATAAACCAAAGTTCGACGAACCCGCTTCGCCTAAACGAGCAGCGCCCGAGGTAAACGTTTCCGTCCACTGAGTGTCACCGTTTTGACGCAGGCCATTGGGGTTAGAAAAAATAGCTAAGGCGATTTTGCCCAGGTTTTGCAGCTGACCATTAGAGAAACGCGCAGACACCACACCGCGCGGATCAACCTCAACACCCACCATGCGGCCAGTAGTAAAACCATCTTGAATCAAGCTGTTAACACCGAATTCACGGCCAAACTGTGTAGCACCGGCATAGTCCAGCACCAACTGAATATCACTGGCACCGGTATTGACCGGAATATTGTAGGCCGGCAGTAAGCCACCACTGGTGTCAGAAGCTGCATCATTCAGTGTGCCGTCTGGGTTAAACACTAGATTCACCGGGCCGCCCACTGCTCCGCCATCAACAAAGAAGCGCTGTGTCCACGCATTAGGGTTAGCCGCATCTTCACGAATAAAGTACGTTGTCGCGGTGTGTGCAGTACCTAATGAGTCATAAATCGTCATCGAAGTGGCGTGGTTATAGGTGTTGGGATTTAACGGATCAAACGCACCAGATGGAATCGGTGCGTTAGCTGGTAAGTTAATACCAACACCTGCTTTAGATGATGCTTTTGGTGGGCTTTCAGTCGTCATCAAGCGTAGGTCAGACAACGAACCCGTCGCAAAACCACCACCACCTTGTGCCACAGGAAAAACCTGAAGTTTTTGCAAATCGCTATTGACTACAAAACCTTCACGGTCCACAGAAAAAGCGCCGGCACGGGTAAACACTTGTCCTTCACGGCCGCTCATCACAAAAAAGCCTTCACCACTAACAGCAAGATCTAAGTTGTTGTTAGTAAAGTTAATGTTGCCTTGGGAAAACTGCTGAGTAATGGCCGACACCTTAACGCCGGAGCCAGTTGCAACCGAGCTCAAATCGTTAGAGGCGGTAGCAAATACATCAGCAAACTCAGCACGCGACTGCTTAAAGCCCGTAGTGTTTACGTTGGCAATGTTGTGTGCTGTCACATCCAAATGGGCGGTTGCTGCGTTAATACCACTGAGAGAAATACGAAAGCTCATAATGAGTCTCCTAGAAAAAACGGGTTAGCTAATTTCACGCACAGCTGACAGCAACAAACTGCCAAGCCCTTGCAGGTGTAACTGGGGTTCTGCGCCGGTAGCCGGCACACTGACACTGTTCACGCGGGCTTTAATTTCTGGCGTAATGCCTTCACTAAAAGCACCGTTATTTGCGGTGACTTGAATTTTGTAGCTACCAGCAGGCAATTTTTCGCCATTCGCTAATACACCAGACCACTCGAATGGCACATTGCCGCCCGGATGAGAACCCAAAGACTGTTGCGCTAAAACCTCGCCATTTAGGGATAACAACTCAACTTTGACGTTTTGTGCGTAACCAAGAAGCGGCACATGACCACGGATACCTTCACCTTCATTCAAAGTTACGGTATCGCTGGGCACAACGACTTCTCGGCCAACCAAACTAGAGGCATTCAAAATTTGAGCAGAACGCAGGCTGTCACCGAGTGATGTAATGGCATCTTTCACCTCAGCCACACCAGTCGCTGTTGATAGCTGCGCCATTTGTGCCAAAAACTCTCCGTTATCAGTCGGTTTAAACGGGTCTTGTGCTTTCAGCTGAGCCAGCATCATGGTCATAAAGTCAGTCTGGTTTAACTGGTTCATGTCCTTGGTTTTGCCACCTGCTGGGCTGCCAGATGGCACACCACGAATCCCCTCAATACTTGAAAAATCCATGACTTAACCCTCTTATTGTTGGCCGAGCTGCAAGGTGCGCAGCATCAGTGTTTTAGTGGTATTGAAGACTTCCATATTGCTTTGGTATGAACGTGAGGCGGAAATCATGTTGGCCATCTCTTCGACTGCATTCACATTGGAACCAAAGACATAACCCTCTTCGTTGGCCATCGGGTT
>CAYYWS010000065.1:8494-9844 GCA_964473955.1 uncultured Paraperlucidibaca sp.
GCATTCATGGCAGATGAGGCAATATCAAATATGCTAGACATGGCTTAGCGACCCCCTTGAATAACCGTTTTTAAGCCGCTGAATTTGCTGCTTAAAAACTGCAATGTGGCTTGGTATCGCATGGTGTTATCGGCAAACTGCGCTTGCTCAACGTGCGATTCCACGGTGTTGCCATCAAGACTTGGCTGTAGTGGCATGCGATACATCAGTTCGGCTGGACCACTGCTGCCACCCACGCCAGATACAGGTATGTGATTGGCTTGGGTCGATAACAGGCGCAACTGGCCGGCACTGCTTTGTGCTGACTTTTGCAGTGCGGCGCGAAAATCAATGTCACGTGCTTTGTAGCCAGGGGTATCCGCATTGGCGATATTCGACGCCAACACCTCATGACGCTGAGCACGCACTTGCAGTGCCTGCTCATGAATTCCCAATGCCTTGTCGAAATTAATTGCCATCATTTTGTCCTCAAGTTTTTCACTACGCCGTCGATACACGGTTTAGCGGACTTGTCTTCAACGCATACAAAGCAACTTGTGTGCCATGTTTTATTTATTTATAAAAAACAAATATTTAGAAGATATTAAGACTGGTTTTCTAAGCAATTTGGACTAAGCGCCAATTCATTGACGCTTAGTAGGTGTTTTAGCTGGCACAAAATCTGCATAACTACGCTTGTCATTCTTTTAATGTCCAAGAGCGTGTTATGCACATCATTAAGACAACCGCTATTAGCGTCATGCTGAGCTTGCTAACATTGACTGCTGCGCAGGCCGCCACTCAGAGCCTAGACAGCATTTCAGCAGCGGCTGAGGACTTAATTAGGCAGCAGCACCCATGGCAAGGTATGGATGTTGAGATTCGCTCGCGAGCGCTTGATCCACGTACTCGGCTTGCTGACTGTGATTTGCCACTCGATGCTTACCTGCCTCATAACAGCCGTATTCGAGCCAACACCACGGTAGCTGTACGCTGCCAAGGTCAGGTTAATTGGCAGATTTTTGTACCAGTCAATACCCAGGTATTTGCACAAGTATTAGTGGCCAAACATGCCATTGCGCGTGGACAAGTGCTGCAAGCCAATCAGGTGGTTTCAGAGCGACGAGATATTGCTGCGCTACCCCATGGATATTTAACTGATATTGATCAAAACAAACCGCAGCGCCTACGTTTTGCGGTTGCCATGGGTGCTGTTATTAGCCCCAACACTTTAGAGCCCGATGCCGCAATAACACGTGGCCAACAGGTTCGTCTGGTGAACACACAGGGCCATTTCAATATCAGCATGACCGGTATTGCATTAAAAGAAGGCGCAATTGGTAGCCGCATACAGGTTAGAAACAATAGTTC
>CAYYWS010000066.1:0-1167 GCA_964473955.1 uncultured Paraperlucidibaca sp.
TGCAGTAGAAGTAGAAGCAACCGAAGTAGCCGCCGAAACTGCAGCTCCTGAGACTACTCCTGAGGCCGCTCCTGAAGCTAAGGTAGAAGCGACACCTAGCGAAGCTCCTGCTGAAGCAGAAAATGCTGCCGCTACAGGTGAGGCTCCAGTGCGTCGTGCTCGTAACGATCCGCGTGTGCGTCGTCGTCTGCAGCGCGAACAAGAGGCTCGTGAAAAAGCCGCTGCTGCAGCCAATGCTGAAACGCCAAACACTGACGCGTAATCCGCTTTAGTGCTCATAAAAAAGCCCGATCAGCTTAGCTGTTCGGGCTTTTTTTATAGATTAATTTATTGCCAGATAATCGGCTCTTGCTCCAACTCAACGCCAAACTTGGCGTAAACACTCGCTCGTATCTTTGCGGCTAAACTCAACAAGTCAGCCCCTGTACCACCACCATGATTAACCAGCACCAACGCTTGCCGATCATGTACTGCTACCGCACCCTCACGATAGCCTTTCCAGCCCGCTTGCTCGATTAACCAACCCGCCGCCAACTTCACGCCGAAAGCATTTGGATAGGCAACCATATCAGGGTAGCTATGTTTTAAGGTGGTGGCATGAGCAGCACTCACCGTGGGGTTCTTAAAAAAACTGCCGGCATTGCCAAGCTGAGCTGGGTCCGGCAACTTTGCACGACGTATCGCCATGACTGCCTGTGCAACTGCCATGGGAGTAATGCGACTGACCTGTTGACGCATCAGCTCACCCCGAATATCACCATAATCAAGACGCAAATCAGGGCGTGTTGTTAGCTTAAATAACACGTCAATAACCACATACTGGCCTGCCACCTGCGACTTAAAAATGCTGTCACGATAAGCAAAACCACACTCCTCCGCACTGAAGGTATGAATGTGGCCAGTACTAATATTTAGCGCACGCAATGAGTGCAAACGGTCGCTAACTTCAACCCCATAGGCACCAATATTTTGAATCGGTGATGCACCTACCGTGCCCGGAATTAACGCCAAGTTTTCTAACCCAACCCAACCTTGCTGAAGCGTCCACAATACGGTTTGATGCCATGGCTCACCGGCACCAACACGTACTAACACCTCATGGCCATGACTCGCGACCAGCTCACGACCCATTAAAGACGGCTGCACCACTAACCCATCTAAAGCCCC
>CAYYWS010000066.1:1267-9765 GCA_964473955.1 uncultured Paraperlucidibaca sp.
CTAGCCGTCTCACAAAGATCTAATACCGTCTCAAAACCTTCATCACCACCGTAATAAGGGTCTGGTACAGCCAAACTAAAGCCTGGTTGATTGGCCTGTGGGTGAAATGCTAAGAACAAGCCACTATGCACTTGTGACTGCTCATGTGGCGCCAGCTCGGCTTTCAGCGCATTGATAACGCCTAAGTTGTCCTCATCCATGGCTAACACATAGTCAAATTGACGCAAATCATCAGCCGTTAACTGTCTTGCTTGTTGAGCCGACAAATCATAACCACGAGCCTTGGCATGACGCTGACTACGCGCATCCGGCGACTTACCCACATGCCATGCCGCAGTACCCGCTGAGTCAATTTCTATATGATCAGACCAACCAGCCTGAGTCACCTGATAACGCAACACAGCTTCAGCACTAGGTGAGCGGCAAATATTACCCAAACACACCAACAATACTCGAGTGGGTTGTTCGCGACTCAATGTGCCGCCCCTGTACCAGCCAAAACAGCACGCACACGCTCTAGATCTTCGGCGGTATCCACGCCTGGTGGCAAACTCAATGGCGTTATACCGACATGAATTCGCACACCATGATAAAGCGCACGTAGTTGCTCTAACGCTTCGACTTGCTCAATCAAAGCCGGTGGCCAACTGACATAGTCATGTAAAAAACCAACTCGATAAGCGTAAATACCTAAATGGCGCAGGTATAACGACATTGCAGCGGCGGGCAGCTGGTCTCGTGACACCGCAAAATCATCACGCGCCCACGGCATGGGGGCACGACTGAAGTACAGCGCAAAATCCTGACGATCACGTACTAACTTAACAATATTGGGATTAAATAATTGCGCGGCATCGTTGATCGGTTCAGCCAAGGTGGCAATACCTGCTTGGCTAGCAGTGCGTAAGTTATCAGCGACCAGATTGATCACTGATGGCGGAATCAGCGGCTCATCACCTTGCACATTGACAATAATGTCATCACTCGCCCAGCCCAGCACTTCCGCAACCTCTTGCAGCCGATCAGTACCTGATGGGTGGTCGCTACGGGTCAACACAACAGGAACATCATGAGCTTGCAGTACTGCTTCGATGCGCACATCGTCAGTGGCCACAATGACTTCTTGCGCCTGACTCTGGCGTGCGCGCTCGACCACATGTAGCACCATGGGTTTATCTTGAATCATCAGTAATGGTTTGCCCGGTAAACGGCTAGAACCAAAACGTGCAGGAATGACCACTTTAAATGACATCACCAGCTCCTATCGTGGACTGCCTTTACTTGGCGGCAGAGTTTCATCCACAGACAATACCCGCGCCTCACCTTCCAACATGACAGGGATGCCGTCGCGAATGGGAAATGCCAAGGCGTCAGCATGACAAATCAGCTCCAAGGCATTGGCATCATAGGTTAATGGGCCTTTACACAACGGACAGGCTAAAATGGCCAATAGGTTTTTATCTAACATAACGCGTTTTCTCCAGCGCCAAACGCGCTAATACGTGCTGCCAAAAAGTATCCGGCAACTGTGCTTTAACCGGCACATACCAAGCATTATTCAAGGCCATATGCCGGCATTTCACGGCATCTTTTTCTGTCATTACCAGTGCTTGCTTAGTATCAAAACTTAGGTCGGCCTCAAGGTAAGCATGATGATCCGCAAAGGCATGCCCGGTGACCACATAACCCTGCTGACGTAGCATGGTAAAGAAGCGCTCAGGATGACCAATGCCAGCAACAGCTTGCACTGCACTGCCTACCTCAGGTGGGCTGGCATCAGTAGTCGCTACGCTCACTGGCAGCCACGCATCAGCAGCAAGACGCATGACATAAGGCTGAGCATCAGCCGAGGCGCGCTCTAAAAACTCACCATTACTGACACAAAAATCCACTGTCTTTAAACGGCTAGGCAGCTCACGCAAAGGCCCAGCTGGTAGTGGCAAACCCGAGCCAAAACCACGCATGCCATCAATTACGACGATCTCAATATCACGCTGCAACGCTAAATGCTGCAAGCCATCATCACAAATAACCACATCACAATCAGTCGAAGCTAACAAAGCTTGCACACCACGACCACGCTTTGGGTCTATAACCACCGGCACTTGCGTGCGCTGTGCTAACAAAAGCGGCTCATCACCCACTTCACTGGCACTATCTTCTGCCGCCACCAAACGAGGGTAATTGGCACTTTCACCACCATAACCACGGCTCACAATGCCGGGACGATAACCGGCAGTACGCAGACGCTCGACCAAGGCCAACACTAGCGGGGTTTTACCGGTACCACCGACGGTAATATTACCCACAACTATGACCGGCACCGGTGCACGATAACTAGTAAGTAGCCCGCGCGCATAAGCCCAACGGCGCACGGCAGTAATGATCAAAAATAGCAGGCTTAGTGGTAGCAGCAGCCAAAAAATAGGCTGACCGCGATACCATGCGTCATGCCAACGGCTCATCGGCCGACTCCTCGGCAAAGTCACGACTGTGCAACTGAGCATACATGCCATTGGCCGCTAACAAATCGGCATGACGTCCCTGCTCAACAATCCGACCTTTATCCATCACCACAATCCAGTCGGCGTTTTCAATCGTTGAGAGGCGATGCGCGATCACTAACGTGGTGCGATTTTGCATGACACGCTCTAGTGCCGCCTGAATAAAGAACTCTGATTCGTTATCCAGCGCACTGGTAGCCTCATCCAGAATCAAAATAGGTGCATTTTTCAACACCGCCCGTGCAATGGCTAAACGCTGACGCTGACCACCAGACAACTGCATGCCGTCCTGACCAACCATGGTGTCATAACCCGCGGGTAAGTCTTTAATAAAGTCATGGGCAAAAGCTGTTTTCGCTGCCTCAACAACCGCTTCGCGCGGCTGCTCGCGGAAAGCACCATAACCAATATTGGCCGCCACGGTGTCATCAAACAAAAATACTTTTTGCCCAACCATGGCAATTTGTTGGCGCATTTCAGTCAGTGGATAATCATGTACAGGATGACCATCAATCAGCACTTGGCCAGACTGCGCTTCGTAAAAGCGCGGCAGCAAATTAACCAAGGTGGTTTTGCCTGAGCCCGAACGACCGACAATCGCGACAGTTTGTCCTGGTTTGACATGCAAATTAAAGTCTTTTAGTACTGGTGTTTTACCGTCATAACTAAAGTTGACCTGACGAAACTCCACCTCACCTCGTAAATTTTGAGTAGAACGCGTACCCAGATCTTGTTCTGGCTGTTCATCTAATACCTCAAATACCGACTGTGCCGCGGCAATGCCACGCTGCAACTTTTCGTTAACGTCGGTCAAAGAGCGCACGGGTGCGGCCAACATGCCGGCAGCGGTAATGTAGGCGACAAACTCACCCGGTGAAATATTGCCGGTAATGCTGGGCTGCAACGCAATCCAAATAACAACCGCCATGGCTGAGGCCATTAAAATCTGTACCAATGGGGTAGCAATGGCACTTGTTACCACTACCTTCATTGACTGCTTTAAATTGTCGAGAGAAGCACGATTAAAGCGGCCATGCTCATAGACTTCACCGCCATGGGTTTTTACGACTTGATATCCGCCAATGGCCTCACCAGAAATATGATTAAGATCACCCATGGCGTGTTGTACACGCTTAGAGAGTTTACGGAAGCGCTTACTGGCCACACGTACTAACAGAGCGGCAAAAGGCCCAACAATCAATAAAGAGAGACTCAAGCGCCAGTTGGTGTAGAACAAATATGTCAGCAGACCAATAGCTACTGCACCTTCACGCACAATGGTTTTGAGTGCTTCGGTGGCAGCACCTGTGACCTGCTCCACGTTATAGATGAGCTTGGCGGAAATATGGCCCGACGAATGCAGATGGTAATAACTTGTGGGCAATGTTAGCAGCTTAGAAAATAGCTCCATACGCAGCTTATAGACCACATTACGCGCCACCATGGCCATGTAATACGTGCCAATAAACGAACCAATACCACGCACGACAAACAAACCAACAATCAGCAGCGGAAACAGGTTTTTGGCACTTTGATCACCAGCCTGAATGGCTTCAATAATGTATTTGAGCAGGTTGGCGCCCGCCCACTGCGTTTGCGCATTGATAACAAAACCCACTACCGCCAAAGCAAACAACTTCCAATACGCTTTGGTATAACCCAACAAGCGCTTATACGAAGCCCAACCAGCTATTTCGGGCAAACCTGCGGGCAAACCAGTGGGTGCATTCATGCAAATAAAGCCTATAACGAAGAGTCGAGTGACTGGGTGCCAATACCTAAGTTACGAAAACCTAGCTGGCCAGCCAAATTCATAGCGGTAACCACGGCTTGATGCGGTGCTTTGCCATCGGCAGTAATAATAAATGGCAAATCACGATTATCGCCGGCAGCCGCCAATACCGCTGATGATAAATCAGCAGAAGAACTAAGTACTTGCCCATTCACTGCAAACTGACCACCGGCATCTATCGCCACTTCAATGGCTTGTGATGGCGTGACACTCACTTGTGCATCCGCCTCCGGGAGTTGGATTTGCAACTTGCCGGTTTTGGCAAAGGTAGTCGACAACAAAAAGAAAATGACAATAAACAGTAAGCAGTCAATCAGTGGCGCCAAATTAAGCTCTAGCTGATCGGGCTGTGGTCGCCGTAATTTCACACGCCGTCCTCACGAATATCGACTTCGCGTTCACCATGAAGCATATCCACCAGCTTCACGGCTTGTTGCTCCATACGCACGGTCAGTGAAGTAATATGGCGCACATAATAACGATGCATCACCATGGCAGGAATGGCCACTAATAGACCAACAGCAGTGGTTACCAAGGCTTTCGAAATACCACCTGCTAATAAGGTGGGGTCACTTAAACCACCTGCGGTGGCCACCAAAAATGAATCGATAATACCGACAACTGTGCCCAACAAACCTAATAATGGCGAAATCAGTGCGATGGTACCTAACAGGGTTAAGAATTTTTCCATGTCATGCACAATGGGTTCGGCCGCATCTTCGATGCTTTCTTTCATGATATCGCGACCATGACGAGCATTAATCAAACCAGCAGCCAACAACGCACCCAGCGGTGAGTCTGCTTGTAAGCGTTTTAACGCATCTGGCTGTAAATCGCCTGCCTGTAGCTGTCGCCAAACATCACCCAGCAAATGCGGTGGTGCTATTCGATTTGTACGTAATGTCCACGCACGCTCTAAAATAATGGCCAGTGCCACAATTGATGCCAATAACAACGGCACCATCAACCAGCCACCTGACTTAACCATTTCCAGCACGACAGTATCCCCGTTAAACAATGCGCCTACTTTACGTGATGGCTGCGCCTGAACCAAGACACCAACGCATTATTACTTGTTGTCCTGATAGTTTTGTCGCCAGTTTGCCATCCAATAATGCCGGCGCTGATAACGCCAACTGCTAATTTCCGGTAATTGATCCGGTCTGTTGATAAACAATGTTAAGGCACCCTCAGTATCTGTCTGTAATAGCAACACACCCTGCTTTGCCAAACGATCCACAACAACTTTAGCGGGATGGCGATAACGATTTAAATAACCGACCGAGGCGATAGCCACTTGCGGATTGACTGTAGTTAAGAAGCGCTGACCAGAAGAGCTACGACTACCGTGATGCCCTAGCAATAAAATATCCGCCGCCAGTCGTTCAGTCGGCACTTGCTCTAGCAAGTACAGCTCACCTAACGCTTCAAGATCACCCGGAATCAAAATGACTCGCCCCATTGCCTCAATTCGCAAGACACAAGACTGGTCGTTTTTCTTAACAATGCGCTGGCCTTCTGGTGGCCACAACACCTCAAAATGCACTCCGTCCCACTGCCATGACTGACCAGCATAACAGGGCTGCTGCGGTGGTGAGCTTGCTTTGTACGTTAGGGTGCTGGGCCATACTCCAAGCACTTGTTTAACTTCTTTACGCGCCAATAGCGAAGCAAAACCACCGACATGATCAGCGTCGTCATGACTTAACATGACCTTATCCAGTGTCGTAATGCTCCGCCATGAGAGATAGGGCGCAATAACTCGTGCGCCAGCATCACTAAACTCGCCATAGGGTGGGCCAGTGTCGTAGAGCAAATGGTGCTTAGCCGTGCTAACTACAACCGCACTTCCTTGCCCCACATCCAGAACCGTAATTTTTACCTGCTGCTGGTCAACTCCTGTCTGTGGCCATACCAAGGTCAACAACGGCAATAACAAAAGCGCTCGGCCCGGCATGGCCTTTGGCATGAGCAGTAGCAGCGCCGCTAACGTCAAACTGGCTAACAACACAGATGGCAAATGTAGATTGATAAATGCATGTGGCAACTGTGTTAACCAAGCCACAGAGAGATTTAGGTAGTGCAATAAAAATATAGGCAACTGCCACCAGATGACCGCCAATGCAGGACTCACTGAAGCAATAACTAACCCAATTAAGGCTAACGGCAAAACCAGTAAACTGACCAAGGGAATGGCAACCAAATTCACCAATAAGCCAATCACAGAAAAGCGTGAAAAAAAAGCAACGGTGATGGGCAACAGCCCCCAAGTACACAACCACTGCGCTCGCAACATGGCAGACAGAGGTGTCTCTTCACCTAACCGTAGACCACCCCACATCAGTAAACCAACAGCGATAAATGAAAGCCATAAACCCTCAGACAACACTGCCAGTGGATCCCATAGCAACACCACACATAATGCTAACAACAGGCTTTGCATCGATGACAGCACAAGCGGCATCCAGCGCAGTGCTATTAACACCAGCAGCATCAGTAGCGCCCGCTGCGTTGGCACTTGCATGCCCGCCAATACGCCATAGCCCAAGGCAACAGTAAAGGCCACCAAGCCTGTCCATCGTGATAATGGCCAAAACATTAACAAACGCGGAAAGCGCCTAAAGACTAATGAGGCTAAGGCAGCAGCAAAACCTGCCATCAGGCCGATATGTAAACCAGATATGGCTAGCAAATGGCTAATGCCTGCTTGTGCATATTGAGCCTTGGCAATAGGGTCAATGCCAGCCCTATCTCCCGTCATCAAAGCTAACATCATGCCAGCGGCCTGCGGACGCTCAGCAAACGTGGTCAATAGAAACTGGCGAATATGCCAACGCAGCAAAGCCACAGAAGCTGGTGCGGCTTGCAGCATTTGTCCTTGACTACTAGAGGCCATCGCATCAACACCTTGATGATGCCAAAAGCGCTCCGCATCAAAACCTGCGGGATTAGCATTGCTATAGGGCTGCTTTAAACGCACGTGGAATAACCAACGTGAACCGGGCAGCACCGGTTCATCTTGCCAATAATTCAACATCCATCGTTGTGTATGCTGTAAGCAAGGGTGTTCACTCATATCGGGAGCAAACAAAAAGCGGGATCCACGAAGTGATAACGGCGAGCTAATGTCGAGAACAGTTCCTGAAACCTCAAAACGTTGTTGCTCGCAGGACGGCAAGACAATCCGCTGCAACTGCTGACCGGCATGGTAGGTTGACCATATAACACCCAAACCGATGCCAACCAAAAACAGCCCTATTCGGCAATATCGGCGCATCAGCCGCCAGCTGATCAACAGCACAGCCATAGATACCAAAAGCAACATCAGCGAGGGCAAAGCTGGCCAAACCCAGAGCAAGGACACCCCAAGCACCCAGCCGTAAGCAAAGAGCCACATCACGAACAATCCTTGTTCAGCACTTTTTGTGACAAGAGTTATAGACTAAGTAACCGTAGTTGGCTGACAATGCCGCCACTTGCTTGGATCCTACTCAGACGGCAAACACTCATGGCAAAAGCCTTTTTCCGACGCGTACTTCCTGACCCAGAAAAAATCCGTTCGATTCGTTCGTTGGGTTTTTTAGGTAAGCGTCTGGGCGACCCCAGTATTTGGCATCTTAATCGTCGATCAGCCTCTCTCGCTGCCTTTTGGGGAGTGTTTTGCGCCTGCCTACCAATGCCGCTTCAAATGGTGCCTGGCGCGTTGGGTGCTATTTTATTTCGCATTAATTTGCCACTAGTAATCGCAGCAGTATGGATATCAAACCCATTCACCATGATTCCCATGATGTACGTGGGCTACCGTTTAGGCAGTTGGACGTTAGATGAACCAGCGATTGGTTTTCACGAAGTGGGATTGCTGCTGACACAACTCACTCAGCACACCCTAAGTATGGTTGGGTTAGCAGAAAACGTGGTTAACCCTGAGCGAGTCGAGTTTCATATGGCGCCGCTGATTTTAGGCAATGTCATGCTGGGCCTAATTGCTGGCACTGTTGCATATATTGTGGTCCGGCTGCTATGGCGCTGGCATGCAGTCAAACTCTGGCAAAGACGTATGGCAAATCGTCAGCAACCTTAAACAGTTACCACTTCTCGCAACACACCCTGCTCCATCACCAAGCGTCGGTGCGCCAAATCAGCCAAACGTGATTCGTGGGTAACAATAACAAAACTAGTGCCTAGGGTTTCATTCAGCTCAA
>CAYYWS010000067.1:0-9641 GCA_964473955.1 uncultured Paraperlucidibaca sp.
AGCTGCATTTGTTGGTGCGAATGCAGCTGTAGGGGCCTCCGGTGGCAAAAATAAAGGAAGCTTGCGATGGCGCAGGTCTTCACAGTTACTAGAGGATTTTATGTTTAAGATTGTTCGTAAAGAATTTCAGTTAGGTGGTCAGCAAGTTGTTTTAGAAACCGGTCGTATTGCCCGCCAAGCGCAGGGCGCAGTCATTATCACTATGGGTGGTGTGCAAGTGTTGGTTGCCGTGGCTGCCAGCAAAAAAGCCAAGCCAGGCCAAGACTTCTTCCCGCTTACTGTTAACTATCAAGAAAAAACCTATGCTGCCGGCCGTATTCCCGGTGGTTACTTCAAGCGTGAAGGTCGTCCTTCAGAAAAAGAAACACTGACCTCGCGCTTAATTGACCGTCCTATTCGTCCTCTGTTCCCAGAAGGCTTTGTCAATGAAGTGCAAGTAACTTGCATGGTGATTTCGACAGACAAAAAATCTGATCCAGATATTGCCGCACTGATTGGTGCCTCAGCTGCATTAAGCATTGCTGGTGTGCCATTTAATGGTCCTATAGCGGCCGCGCGTGTTGCTTATATTGATCATGAATATGTACTAAACCCCACCTACGAACAGCAAAAGCAATCGGCACTGGACTTAGTTGTTGCCGGTACACAAGCGGCTGTGCTGATGGTTGAGTCTGAAGCAAAAGAGCTAAGCGAAGACGAAATGCTGGGCGCAGTGCTGTTTGGTCATGATGAGATGCAAGTAGCTATTACCGCGATCAAAGAGTTTGCAGCGGAAGTGGGCACACCACGCTGGGATTGGACTGCGCCGGCAGTAAATACAGAATTGAAAGCCGCATTAAAAGATGCTTTTGGTGCTGCGGTTTCTGAAGCTTACGGCATTGTGGTGAAACAAGATCGTTATGAAGCATTAAGTGCTATTAAGGCACAAGCTTTGGAACAGTTTGCTCCTGAAGGTGGCGATATTGCTGCAGAAGAAGTGGATGCATTGTTTGAAGATCTGAAGTATCGCTCCGTGCGTGACAACATTTTGTCTGGCAAACCACGTATTGACGGTCGCGATACACGTACTGTTCGTGCCTTGGATATCCAAGTGGGTGTGCTGGGTCGTGCACATGGTTCCGCATTGTTCACACGTGGTGAAACACAAGCATTGGTTACTGCCACATTGGGCGGTGCTCGTGATGCCATGATGATTGATGCGTTGGAAGGTTCATACACCGATCACTTCATGCTGCATTACAACTTCCCATCCTACTCAGTAGGTGAAACGGGTCGCGACAGTGGTCCAAAGCGTCGTGAAATTGGTCATGGCCGTTTGGCGCGCCGTGGTGTGCAGCCTATGCTGCCAGGCTCAGACAAGTTCCCGTACGCGATTCGTGTGGTATCTGACATCACTGAATCCAACGGTTCGTCATCAATGGCATCTATTTGCGGCGCCTCATTGGCGTTGATGGATGCTGGTGTGCCGTTAAAAGCGCCAGTGGCTGGCATCGCCATGGGCTTGGTGAAAGAAGATGAGCGCTTTGCTGTTCTCACAGATATCTTGGGTGATGAAGATCACTTAGGCGATATGGACTTTAAAGTGGCCGGTTCTGCCAATGGTGTTACTGCATTGCAGATGGACATCAAAATTGAAGGCATTAATGAAGAAATCATGGAGGTTGCTTTGGCGCAAGCGCGCGAAGCACGTATGAGCATTCTGCAGCAAATGAATGAAGTGTTGGCTGTGTCTCGTTCAGAAGTCAGCATTCACGCCCCAACCTACGCCACCATTCAAATCAATGCGGACAAAATCCGTGATGTGATCGGTAAAGGTGGTGCAACTATTCGTGCGCTTTGTGAAGAAACTAAAGCCACCATCGATATTGATGATTCGGGCTTGGTGCGTGTGTATGGCGAAACTAAAGGCGCAACTCAGGCAGCATTGGCGAGAATTCAAGAAATTACCGCCGAAGTAGAAGTCGGTACTATCTATGAAGGTACTGTGGCTCGTATCGTTGATTTCGGTGCCTTTGTTAATATTCTGCCGGGTACGGATGGACTGGTCCACATTTCGCAAATTTCGAGTGAGCGCGTAGAGAACGTGTCTGATTACTTGAAAGAAGGCCAAGTGGTTAAGGTTAAAGTGCTTGATGTTGACCAACGTGGACGTGTAAAGCTGTCTATGAAGGATATTGAGGCTAGTTAATCGCTTCAAATCGAGCCTAAAAAACCCGTCTAATGTTCGTTAGGCGGGTTTTTTTTGGCTAAACGGTCGTAGTTGTGTGTTGAATGGTTCCATCGTTGCAGTGGTTGATGGTATCGTTTGCGCGTTACTCGATTAGCCAACAGGAAAGCGTGTTGTTTCGTTTGCCCGCGTGCTAATAACAACAAAAATTATCTAAGGAGAACGTTCATGGCTGTTTCAGGCCTGATTCGTCGAAGCTTTGCCGGCCTTGTGGTTGGTGCATCCGTTTTGTTGTCTGCCTGCGATCCGGTCGCGTTTGTTGGCAATCAATCCATGCGTTTTATTGAGCGCAATCTCGTTCCGCCACTGTTAAAAGATGACGATGCCATTATGGCTTGTCAATCCGGTGTTGCCTTGGCACCACTGATTGTTGCTACCGAAAATATTGGTGCCAATATTGATCAGCTGGCTACGCTGCTTTACACCACCGCCGGTCTTTGTGCTGAAATCACTAGTTTTGATCATGAAATGCGTTATTTGCGTGCAGCAAAAGCGGGCATGATTGAAGAGGCACAAGATGCGCGTACTGCGCAAAAGCGTTTTGCAGAAACAGCAGCTCGCCGTCAACTCAAGTCATATGAGCGCTTTGAGCGTTATTACGAAAAGCGTTATGACATCAAAATTGGTGATCAATGCACTGATTTCTATAAGGATTTTGATGAGCTAGTTTATATGTTAGGCCTGCTAAGTGGCCTTCAAGCGCTGTTAAATGACATTATTGCTGGCCAAGTTGTTGGTGTGCCAATGGATGTTGCAGCAAAAGCAGAACGCGCATTTACCTGTTTGGATAACGAAAAATGGTGGGGCGTTCCGCTCGGTGTTCGTGCCGTTGTTTGGAATGTGTTGCCAGGTGCCGATGAAGGCAAAGATGTCTGGGGTGCATTTAATGCCGCCATGGCATCTGGTGAAAAATCGGGTATTCGTGTGGCGCACGCTATGTATGCCTTGTCTGCAGCGGGTAAAGCAGATGATGAGCGTCTACGTGATGGCATCAAACGTTATGCCAATGTTCCTGCTGAATTCAAGCCAAACCCAGACTACAAGCTAGTTGATGCGCTTGCAGGCTTCATCGTGACCAGTCTGTCAGATCGCCTGTGGACTGAAGGCACTGGTCAACGCACACCGCCAGGTATGTTGGGCAAGTTCTGGGATGAAACGCCTGACCAGTCTGAGTTAGCAGTCGATATCGACGACTTGTTGTAATGCGAATAACCACGTTGCGCGTTAACCGCAACGTGGTGCCGTAGTTTTTTTATAAAAATTGAGGGAATCAATATGAAGTTATTTAATAAAACCGTAGGCGCATTCGTACTTGCTGCATCTGCAGCAACAGTACCTGTGCAGGCCTCTGCCTCTCAGACCATCTGCGTCTGGGACGTTTTGGGTGCGCAAGGTGATGTTTATGGTGTGATGCGTGACTGGGCTTTGGCTGCATCGCGTATGGGGGCAACTGTCAACCTGCGTGCATATACTGAAGAACGTGTTGCAACTGAAGATTTTAAAGCGGGTCAATGTGACGGTGTGGTTGTTACTGGCATGCGTGGCTCACAGTTCAATAAGTTCACTGGTAGCCTTGACTCACTTGGCGCGATACCAAACAACGAAGTGTTAAAGCGTGCGTTTGTTACGTTGTCTAACCCAGCATTAGCACCACGCATGACGCAAGGCAAATATGAAGTTGCCGGCTTTATGCCAGCAGGTGCAGCTTATTTGTTCGTTAAAAGCCGTTCAATTAACCACGTAGACAAATTGGCTGGTCAGAAAATTGCTGTGTTTGATTATGACCGTGCACAAGCTCGCATGGTACAAAAAATTGGCGCACAACCAGTATCGTCCGACATCAGTAACTTTGGTGCCAAATTCAATAACAACGCCGTGGACATCATCGGTGCACCAGCTGCAGCTTATAAGCCGTTAGAGCTGGAAAAGGGTTTAGGCAAAGACGGTGCGATTGTTCGCTTCCCGGTTTTGCAGTTAACCATGCAGATGTATATCGACAAATCTAAGTTCCCAGCTGATTTTGGTCAAAAATCACGTGCATGGTTTGCTACACAGTTAGACCGTTCAATGGGTCTGATTGCTAAAGCAGAGCGTGACATTCCAGCAAGTCGTTGGATGGATCTGCCACCAGCTGACAAAGAAGGTTACGTTGTACTGTTACGTCAATCCCGTATCGATTTGGCTAACAACGGTTTTTATGACAAAACCATGATGAGCTTGTTGCGTCGCATCCGTTGCCAAGTAAATCCTGCTGATGCTGAGTGCTCACAAACACTCGAATAAAACCGAGGCAGTAAAGATTTGAACCGCAGACCATAGTGTTGGTCTGCGGTTTATCTTGTGAAGTCCAATAAGGAAATAAAAAATGGATACAACGAACAATAAAACGGTCTTTTTAAACCGTTCGGCGTTGGAGTGGTTTTCCAGTTTGCCAGTGATGTTTTTGCTAGTGCTGACACTAGTAATTGGCACTGGTGAAATGATTCACGGTCAGTTGCTGCGCATGGGCGAAAACATGTTTGGTAACCCGTCAACGGGTGTCCAATATTTTATGATGCGTGCTGATCCACAGACACCAGACTGTGATCCAAATATGGATATCGATCAGGCAGTACAGGCTCAGCTTGCAAGCACAGCAGCTTCAGATGATCCATTTGCTGCCCTTTTTGATGATGTCCCTGATCCAGACGCCATTCGCTCTTCTTTAGAAAGTGCTAAGGCACAGTGTATCGAGCGACATGATTTAGTTGTTCGTATCAAAGACAATATGTCTCCTCAGGTGAAAGCATTCCGTGCAGTTGAGACCTCCTTCTTTGGTATTTTCAAGTTTGGTACAGAAAATCGTCCACTCTTGCTGATTACTATGTTGTTAATTGCGGCATCAACAACAACATTAACAAAGCATCATATTAATATTCGTCCGCCACGTACTAAGACAGATCATCGCGTCTATTCTGGTGCTATGGTGATCGCTAACGCATTGCTGTTGTACTCAAGCTGGTTCTATTACAACAATGTGCTCATTGGCTCAGGTATTGCCATTGAAAAACCGATTATTAATTATCTGACCATTGGTATGTTTGCCATTTTAACCGCGGTCAGTATTAAGCACTTCTTTGAAAAACCAGTAAATGTTGAAGGTGGCGATAACATCGGCAAAGCGCTGCTGTGTATTCCGCTCTATGCCATCATGGCAATTACATCCGCATTTAGCTTCTTCGGTGATAAGCACTTTGCTGGTTTGGCCATTTATATGGGTCAAATCTTCGAGTTTGCTAACATCTTCTTGAACTTGGCGCTGTATATCTGGGCCGGTATGTTGCTTAAGCAAACCCGGGTTGTAGAACTGTTCTTGGATATTGTGCGTCCATGGAAGTTCTCTTCAGAGACTCTGACATGGATCTTGCTGTTGGCTGCTGCTATTCCAACAGCCTATACCGGTGCATCAGGTATTTTCGTTATCGCAGCTGGTTTCATCATCTATAAAGAAGTTGCAAACTCTGGCGCACGTAAACAATACGCCTTGGCTGCTGCAGCGATGTCGGGCTCGATGGGTGTTGTTCTGCGCCCATGTTTGCTGATTGTGTTGATTGCGGCACTTAACAAGCAAGTAACTACCACGGAGCTGTATGGCTGGGGTGTTGGTGTATTCTTGGTGTCGTCCACTATCTTCTTGATCTTCTCGTTGTTCTTGAAGGAAGTACCTAGTGAGCGTGCCGATTTCGGCAATGCCTTGCGTGAATCACTGCGTGCTTTAGTGCCTGTGTCGCCATACTTCGTGATCACTATCGTCGTTGTGTACGCCTACAAGTACTTGTTGAACACTCAATTAGATGAGTTCACAGCACCTGTGATTCTGCCAATTATCTTGTTAGCCATTGTCGTGTTCGACAAATTGCGTCGTGAGCCAAAGCATGTGGCAGTTCAAGATAATCCTGCAGCAGAGCGACGATTAAGTCTTGAGGGAGCCCTGCGAACAGCAACTAACGATACCATTGGTCACATTGGTGCGTTGATCATGCTGATGGCTCTGTCGGTATCTGTTGGTGGTGTGATTGAGCGTGCTCATATCATGGAAAGTGTGCCATCTGATTTGGGCAATATCTTCCTCGCCTTGACCATCTTCATGTTCATGTTGGTGGCCATCGGGATGATCATGGACCCCTTCGGTGCCGTTATTTTGGTATCGGCAACGGTGGCGCCAATCGCTTATGCCAATGGCATTAACCCGATCCACTTCTGGATGATTGTATTGGCCGCGTTCGAGCTGGGGTATCTGTCACCACCGGTGGCGCTCAACCAGTTGCTTACCCGACAAGTTGTGGGTGAGGCCATCATGGATGCTGCTGATGAGGAAGTGAAACATCGTACGTTCTACTACCGTTATGAGCGCTGGATTCTGCCGGTTGTTGTAATGTTCGTCTCGCTGCTTATCGTGACCTACGGTGGCTATATGCTGTCGCAGCATGGTGCTGAGTGGCAGGCAGCATTGAACAGTATGCTTGGCATGAAGTAAGTGTAGTGTTATGAGAAAAGGCCGGCTTATGCCGGCTTTTTCTTTGTTCTGAAAAATGTAAGGCAATAAAAAAGGCCATCGATATCGATGGCCTTTTTTATTAGCAAGCGGCGGTTAGGCTACTTGTACAGGAATTGCGTTTGCACTGTGGCTGACAGAGTTATCTTCATTGCAGTACACCAAGCGTGGCTGGAAATTAGCCAACTCTTGTTGGTCAAACTGTGCATAGGTGCAAATAATCACACGATCACCAGGCTGCGCTTTATGAGCGGCTGCACCGTTGACGGAGATCATTTTTGAACCCGCTTCAGCACGAATGGCATAGGTGGTGAAACGCTCACCATTAGCCACGTTATAAATCTGGATTTGTTCGTATTCACGAATACCAGCGAGGTCTAGCAAGTCGCTATCAATAGCGCACGAGCCTTCATAGTCGAGCTCAGCGTGTGTAACGCAAGCTCTGTGTAACTTGGCTTTAAGCATAATGCATTGCATGTGCTTGCCTCCGCATACGGTATGATCGAACAGTTAAAATGACCAAAGCGTCAGCTTAACCGTGGGCGCGCCATTTTGCCGCAAGTTCCGTTTTGGTTCAATCGTTGAGTGCAATTACTTTGTGTCTATTATTTAGCCGATTTTCGCTGAAATGATAGGTTGTCAATCAGGCGAGTGCCATCGAGCTTGGCAGCGACCAAGATAACAGCGACATCATCCCCTGACTGAATTGGCTGTAATTTATCCGAATAAACAACAAGATAGTCAACATCAAAACCACACTTTTCTAAATGAGCAGTGGCAGCTTGGGTTAACATTTTGACATCATCTTGACCACTCAATAGGGCGTCACGAACTTGGCAGAGTGTTGCAAACAGCATAGGTGCTTTGGCGCGAGCCTCAGCGCTGAGGTAGCCATTTCGTGAGCTTAATGCCAAGCCATCTTCAGCACGAACGGTAGCAATGCCAATAATTTCAATTGGTATGCAAAGTTCTTTGGTCATGCAGCGAATCACTGCCAGCTGTTGATAGTCTTTTTCGCCAAACAAAGCCATATCAGGCTGGATAATGTTAAATAGCTTAGCCACTACAGTGGCGACACCGGTGAAGTGGCCAGGACGTGATGCGCCACACAAGACATCAGTGATGCTAGCCACTGAGACAGTAGTGAGCTGTGAGCGACCATCGGGATACATTTCTGTGGCGCTGGGAGCAAATACTAAGTCGCACTTGGCGTCTGCTAATTGTGAAGAGTCAGCGTCTAGTGTGCGCGGGTAGTTATCAAAGTCTTCACCAGCACCAAATTGTGTGGGATTAATAAAAATACTAGCGACAACATAGTCAGCCCGACGGCGAGCTTCATTAATCAATTGAATATGGCCTGAGTGCAAATTGCCCATGGTCGGTACAAATGCAATGGACTGACCTTTTTGACGAGCTTGCTTAAGAGCAGCACGAACGGCTGCAATCGTATGTTCTACCTTCATGGCGTATTAATCGTCCTTTAATTAATCAAAACCGTGCTCAGGCGCAGGGTAGTCGCCGGATTTGACGGCTGTCACAAAGTGTTTGAATGCACCCTCGATAGAGCCATCACCAGAACTTAAGAAGTTCTTTACAAATCGCGCTGGTTTGCCAGCATGAAGGCCAAGCATGTCATGCATAACTAATACTTGACCATCACAGCTAGCACCGGCACCGATGCCAATAAGTGGAATATTGGTAGCCTTTTGGACTCGTTCGGTAACACTGCGCGGCACACACTCAAGTAGTAAAACAGCGGCACCTGCTTGCTCTAAGGCAATAGCATCACTGACTAGTTGATTGGCAGCATCCTGCTGTTTAGCTTGCACACGATAACCGCCCAGTACGTTGACTGACTGTGGTGTTAATCCCATGTGGACGCAGCTTGGAATGCCTACAAGAGCTAACTGAGTCACTGTGTCAGTTAGCCAGGCTCCGCCCTCTAGTTTCACTAGGTGCGCACCTGCTCGCATTAAAGTGGCGGCATTTTCTAACGCAGTGTCGACGCTGCCATAACTCATAAATGGCATGTCGGCCATGAGTAAAGATTGTTGATTGCCACGAGCAACTGAGGCCGTGTGGTAGGCCATATCAGCGACGGTTACTGGCAGTGTCGAGTTATGACCCTGCAAGACCATGCCGAGTGAGTCGCCGATCAAGATAACCTCAACTCCAGCACGTGCCATGGCTGCAGCAAAGCTCGCGTCATAACAGGTTAGGCAACTAAAGCGCTGATCTTGCGCCTTCAAGTCGCGCAGGGTTTTTAGGGTGACTTGATTCATGACTTACTCCTCGCGGTAGCGTATTAACGCAACGGTGGCTGATGATCCTCGTCATCGGAGCTAGGGTCAAGCGGACTGTTATCCAGCCAGAGCGATAAACCCTCGCGGCCAATTTGTTGGCAATGTACTTCGACGCTCAGACCATCACTTAATATAGTTGATGGTAGGACTTCAGCTAAGGGCCACAGTACAAAGTTACGATTCAGTAGCTCAATATGGGGCACCGTTAGGCGCTCATTTTGAATGTTGTGTTCGCCATAAAGCAGCAGGTCGAGATCAAGTGTACGCGCCCCCCAGCGTATGGAGCGAGTGCGCCCAAACTCTTGCTCAATTGTTTGCAGTTGGTCTAGCAAGCCTAGCGGTGTTTGCATGGTATGAATGAGGGCAACGGCATTCGCGTAGTCTGGTTGACCAGCCGGGCCAACCGGGGCGCTACGATAGATGCGTGACAACGTGACTGGCCTGGCAGAAATGGCCTGTAAAGCAGCGGAGGCTTGCGTTAACGTTTGCATGGGGTTGCCCAAGTTTGCACCCATGCCAATGGCAGCAGTAATAAGGTTAGCCACGGCGATTATTGGCTGCTGACCTTGGCGGTACG
>CAYYWS010000068.1:0-9438 GCA_964473955.1 uncultured Paraperlucidibaca sp.
TTGTTGGTGCAGTTAACCCCCGCTGCAGAAGCCAGTTAAGCCCGGCCTAAGGTCTATGCGAAGTTCGTTATCGGCTTCGCATAGATCACCCCCACAACGTGGGCAAGGACTGCCTAATTGCCAAGGGATTAATGACTGCTTGGGATGTATATGGCAGTGTGGTGACTCTGTTGTTGGCCACGGCACATGATGAAAGCGCTGGCATAACTTGCAATAACCAGTGCCATAACGCATTAACCATAGTTGCGAGTGGCCAGACACCAGCAGAGCACTGAGTTGGCAGTGTGAACAGCTCACAGAGATGAGTACTGGCATAAGAGCTTCCTTGCGCTATATGCAAAAATAATCTTCCAAATTAGCGTATCGCGCTTTGCGTCATATGCAAAACGTTTAGCACACTCAACCGATGAAAATCGGTAACGTCATTCGCGCATTAAGAGAGCAAAAAGGGCTAACGCTAGAGGCGTTAGCTTACGATGCAGGCATGTCCGGTGGAAATATTTCGCGTATCGAACGAGGTGTGATTGATCCACCAATTAGCTCTTTAATAAAGCTTTGTACGGCTTTGCAGGTGCCTGCCAGTGAGTTGTTTTTAGCAATTGAAACAGCGCCCAGTGCCCAGACAGAATTGCGTGAAGAGCCTCTGCAGTATGGTCATCAAAGCCAGCAGCTACAGCTGATTTTTGCCAGTATGTCGCCGTCACAACGCAAATCGGCACTGGAGATTTTACAGACCCTGCAAAAGCAGAAATAACGCTGTTCCCTTGCTAAATACGATAGGACGTTTTAGGGTTGCTCAAAATAAAAAGAACATGAGTAACTTCTATGCGCCACTTCACGATTCTGACCTTGTGTCTGCTTTTATCGGCCTGCGGCACGGATTCTGAGCCACTAAAAAATACCTCACCCAATACCAGTCCTGATGTGCAACCGGGTCCGTCACCCGTTGCTCAGCGCGATACTCTCTGTGGCACTTATGAGGCGCAATCAGCTGAGTTTATTCAGTGTGAGCTCACTAACTTTGCGCGTGTAACGGAAGCGCCAGTAGAGCAGTTAACCAACCTCACGTTTATGCAGCGCTTGCTGGAACAGAGCTTGGGCAATATTGGCAGTTACACCATGCGTGCCATTACTGACCCCAGTTGGTTGCTGGCCAGCCCACCTTCAAGTGTTTCGCTAAACACACCACTGACGCCACTGTGTGGAACTCATGCACTGCCTTGTGCCGGTGATCCATTTCGTTACCCCGGTGTCGATAGCTTTTATGAAGATGAAGCTGATGTTGAGCCGGTGGTGTTTTATGACCGTGACTGCGCACGCTTAAGTGGACGGGTGTGGAAGCCCAAAGGTGATGTTAGTAACTTGCCGAATGTGGTTATTTTGAATGGCTCTATTCAAGCGCCAGAACCTTTGTACTGGTGGATGGCACAGGCCTTGGTGCGCTCTGGTTATGCCGTGATGACCTTTGATCCGCGAGGCCAAGGCCGCTCCGATCAACAAACCCCGGCGTTTGGTCAGGGCACAAACATTAATCCAGCAGTGTTTTGGGAAGGCTTGGTTGATGCCATTGATTTCTTCCGCTCCACACCTGATACACCGTACCCACATAATCTGACCTGTGCTGACAGTTATGGCACGGAAACCACAGCGTTTAATCCACAACATGCGGTATTAGACCGTGATCGTTTAGGCATTGCAGGTCATTCCTTAGGCGCAACCGGTGTCAGTGTGGTGCAAAGTTATGGAGCCGTTGGGGCAGAGCCTTGGCCGGGTCAGCTAGATGTCAGCAATCCGGTAAAAGTTGCAGTGGGTTGGGATAGTTTAAATGCACCTGGCAGCAGCGATGGTGATCGACCCGCAGTGGTGCCACGCGTGCCATCGATGGGCCAAACCAGTGAATATGGCATTGTGACCATGCCCTACCGCGAAGTGCCAGACCCCGATGCTAAGCTGGCAGCGTTTCGTGGCTGGCAGCAGGCGGGAGTGCCTGTTATGGAATTCACCATTCGTGGCAGCACACACTTTGAGTGGTCACAAATCCCATTTTTCCCAACCACTTCGTGGTGTCCAGAAGTGGTGGATAACCGCTGTGTCGGTGGCTGGGGCAGGCCCATGGCCGAACACTATTCATTGGCATGGTTTGACCGCTGGTTAAAACGCGCTGGTGAAACCGGCTTTGCAGACGCCGATAGCCGCCTAACAGCCGATGATGCGTGGCGCGAACGTTTTAGTTTTCACTCACGATCTGCGCGCGACTTCCCTGCACGTAATGGCCAACGCCAAACTTGTGCCGATATTTTAAATGGCTGTTAACTCAGCCACGTATGTATCACCTCAGGTGGTCGAGCAATAATGGCTCGGCCAGCCTGAACCACTATCGGGCGCTGTAATAACACCGGGTGTTTTGCAATTAGGGTAATCACTTCCTGCTCGCTCAGCGTTGTCGTATCAATATTCTGCTCTTTTAATATCGATTCATTACTGCGCAACATGTCGCTGGCGGCTAGGCCTAGTTGGCTTTGTAGCTTGCTTAAGGCGGCAACATCCAATGGGCTTTTTTGGTAATCAATAATTTCCAGTGATTTGCCCTGCTGGTCGGCGTACTGAGTCAGTATTGCCATGGCTTGGCGAGACTTGGAGCAACGTGGGTTATGAATCAGGCTAATCACAATATGTCCTCAACAGGCTAGAATGGGGCATCAAAACACAAGGGGTGTGCGGTGAAAACCACAATGTTATTGCTAAGGCTGGTGGTCATGATCATCCAGCTGGCCGGTTTGATGGCCTTTTTCACCGACTATGTGCAGTGGAACCTACTTCTGTCGGTGTTGTTGTCGGTACTGCTAGTGATGTGGTTGCCGCTGGTGGCCACCGTGCTTGGTTTTGTGGGCGCCATTCAAGTCTGGATGTGGCCATGGTGGCTTGCCTTGTTGGTGTTTTTACCCGGTTTGGCGCTGTCGCTGATGGCGATTGCAGGGGTGGGGGCGGCCAGTTTGTTGTCGGTGTTTGTGCTGCGCAAACGCCAAGGCCAGTTTGCCGAAGCGCTGCGTCGTGCTCAACAGCATGGTCAGCCACAGCAACCCTATGGCCAATCAGGGCCAAATCAAGCGCCACCGCATCAGGCTAGTGGCAAAGGCGACATCATCGAAGGCGAAGTGGTTAGCTCCAAAGTAGATGATGACGCCCCTAAGTCTTAACCTCGTTTACGCACCAAGCCATCATCAATGAGCTGCTGAAAGTGCTCAACGATGGTGGTTTTGGGGGCTCGATAATTCAGGCCTAAACTCAGGCTGCGTTGATGATTAAAGCTAATGTCATAACCGACATTACGACTAATAAAGGCTCGAGTGACTGGCCCCAGCAGTGGGCCAAATAACCACACCACCAATTTAGGTAGCTCAAACTTAGGCAGTGGGTACTGGCCAAAGTCTGCTCGTAAGCACTGACCAATTTGCAGCAGGCTAAGGGTTTGAGCACACAAAATATAACGCCCACTAGCAGACGGTGTGTCGCCGGCCAAAATATGTGCCTGTGCAACATCACGCACATCCACCACACCAAACACTAAATGCGGTA
The DNA here is from genome assembly GCA_964473955.1 of uncultured Paraperlucidibaca sp. GTDB lineage: Bacteria > Pseudomonadota > Gammaproteobacteria > Pseudomonadales > Moraxellaceae > Perlucidibaca. The sequence continues at coordinate 3,577 of CAYYWS010000068.1, forward strand.
CACCAAACGCCAAGCTGCCATCAGCCATTTGTTTTAATGTGCCAATGCTGGCGGACTGGCTGTTCTTAGCTAACGCAGGGCCTAACACCAAGCTTGGATTAATGGTGACTAAATCCCATTGCTGCTGTGTTTTGTGTATTTCCCAAGCTGCTTTCTCAGCCGCCATTTTGGAGTACTGATAGGGGTTATGAGTCAGGCTGCTGGTGGTATTCCATAAGCTTTCATCAATGCATGAATTAAGCAGGCCTTGCACATCAGCATTATCGCCATAAATAGCTGCAACACTGCTGGTTAACACCACACGACGCACGCTGGCGCAACGGTTGGCACTGGCCAACACGTTTTTTGTGCCATCCACGGCAGGTTTAACTAATGCAGCTTCGGCATCGGTAAAACCATCCAGCACAAAAGGCGAGGCGGTGTGCATGACTAGCTCGCAACCTTGCATGGCCTCATCAAAGCTGCCTTCTGTTAATAAGTCCGCCTTAAATAGTTTTAAAGTGCCCGGGCTTTGTTTAGCACTTTCTAATAAGTGCTGTACTGATGAAGACTTATTGGGGTCACGAACCGTAGCATGCACGGTACGCCCTGCTTGTAATAAAAAGTGCACGATCCATCCGGCAATATAGCCAGAGGCGCCAGTAACTAATACCGGTGATTGCGGGGAAATCGTCACGCTCATAACGGCTACTCTGAAATAAATTCGCCTGACTCTGCATGAAATATGCGCAAAAAAACAGCCTACAAATGCGCTTGCGAAAAAAATGAATATGATTCAAAGTTCGACAATTATTCATTTTGGTCGATTTGATGGGCACAAAAGAGCGTCGAGAACGTCAGTTTGAGGAGCGTGAAAAGCGGCTTTTAGCGTTTGCGCGTGAACTGATTGTGCAAGATGGACTATTGAATTTGCAGATGGCGAAGCTGGCAGAGGTCAGTGAACACGCCATGGGTACGCTTTACCAACACTTTGCTTGTAAAGAAGATTTGTTGCTGGCCTTAACTACCGAGAGTGTGGCAGAGCAGGCTGAACTGTTCCAGCGCGCGGCCCAGTGGCAGGCGCCGAGCCGTGAGCGCATGTTTGCGATTACGGTAGCCGACACGATTTTTGTACAGCGTAACCCTGAGCATTTCCGCATTGCGCAATATGCACATTGCGAAGTGGTATGGAAGGCTGCTAGTGCATGTCGGCGTGCGGCTCACTTTGAAGCCAGCCAGCCTGTTTCAGACGCAGTGATGACCATTGTGCATGATGCCATAACACAGGGCGACCTTGATCCACGTGGTCTAAACCCTGAGGCAGTTGCAACAGGTTGTTGGGCGTTGACCAGTGGTATGCATCAGTTGGTTCACGCTGAAGGTTTATTGGATCACTTTAATGTGCGCCAACCTTATCGCTTATTGGGTCGACAGATGTTGGCCATGCTTAATGGTATGGGATGGCAGCCGTTAGTGGCTGATCCTGCTGATCCCTCGGCCTTGGATGATTTAATTGCACGAATTCGTGCGGAGGTTTTTCATGAGTTGTGCACGAATGACACGATCTAAAGCTGCACTTTTAGCCGTTGTAATGGCCGCAGGTTTGCCCACTGTTAGTTATGCCATGTCGATGGAAGAGGCTTTGTTATTGGCCGAAAAAATTGATCCTGCCGTGACTGGTTCGTTGGCGTTGTTAGATGCTGAACGAGAGCTGGGCAAGCAGGAACGTGCCACACGCCTACCGCAGGTGAATGCCGTAGCAGGGATGCGTGAAACCGATTCAAAAATTACCGCCACACCGTTTCCAAACCCAGATGGCTCGTCAGGCTTTAGTGAGCGCTATAACTCGTGGGATGCCGCAGTAGAGTTACGCCAGCCATTGTTTCGTTTTGACTTTTTTGCCCGTGGCCGTCGAGCGAATGCCTTAGATGAGCTGGCGGAGGCGGGCGCCATCGTGCGTGAACAAAGACTGATTTACCGCGTGGCTGAGCGCTATTTGGGTGTTCTGCAAGCCAAGTCCGCTTTGCGTTTGGCGCAAAGTGAGGCCGACGCGGTGAGTCGATCGTTAAGCGACACCCAAAAACGTTATGACGTTCAGTTAATTCCGGGCACCGATTTAAAAGAGGCTCAGGCACGTAACGATTTGGCACAAGCTAATTTGATTGCTGCCAGGCAGGCACTCGATACCGCACAAGACTTGCTCGATGAAAGTACCGGCCAAGGTTATGCCGAGCTGCCAGAGTTTCCGGCCAACGCAATATTGCCGGTGTTAGATGACGATAGTCGTGAGGTCTGGCTTGAGCGGGTTATGACACAGAACCCAAGCCTGCGTGCCGCACGTGCCAATTTACAAGTCGCCAAAGCAAATGCTGATAGCAGCATGTCGTCTGCGCTGCCCGAAATTGACGTAGTGGCCAGTCATGGTCGTCAAGACTCTTCTGATTCGTTGATTGGTTCAGCAGGTAACAACTCAATCGTTGGTTTAGAGCTGCGTGTCCCTATTTTTGCCAGTGGCGGTAATCGCAGCCGAGTCAAAGAGGCCGACGCTCGTCGTCGTGTCGCAGAAGGTGAATTAGATAGCGCCATTCGTAGCACCCAACGTGAAACACGTCGCTTACTGGCTGATGTGCAAACGTCACGCCTACAAGTCAGTGCTTTTGAGCGTGCTGTTGCCTCTGCCGAAGCTGCTGAGCAAGCCACAAAATACGGTTATGAGGCCGGCAAGCGCACCATGGTGGATGTGCTTAATGCACAGTCGGCCAGCACAGAAGCACGCCGCAATTATGACCAAGCACGCTTTGGCCACTTACTGAGCATGTTGCGCTTAAAGCAACAGGCCGGCGCCTTAGGTTTGCAAGACTTTAAAACCATGGATCAACTGATTAAGCCAGCATCGGCACATGAGGCAACACAATGAATAAGCGTATGGTATGGATGTTGGTGGGTTGCCTGATTGTGTTTGGCGGCCTGTTTGGGGTGAAGTGGTTCGGCGGTAAAATGATGAACCAGTTTTTTGACAATATGCCGGTGCCACCCGCCACCGTTAGCAGTGCCAAAGTGGAAGCACAAAGCTGGCGCAATGGCTTAAGTGGTGTTGGTTCAGTCGTGGCCAGTCAAGGCACTTTGGTGACAACGGAGTCGGCGGGCATTGTGGCTCAGGTGCATTTTGAGTCTGGCGCTGAAGTGGCAAAAGGTGACTTGTTAGTGACCCTGTCTGCAGGCAGTGAGCGCGCCGACTTGCAACGTTTACAGTCGCAGGCGCAATTGGCCGAGACTGAGTTTGGGCGCTTAAAGCGTTTGCATGACTTAGACGCTATTTCTAAGTCAGAGTTAGATCGTGCCGAGAGTGACTTGCAGGCTACTCGCGCGGCAGTGGCGGGGCAGCGTGAGCGTTTAGCGCAGAAAGTGATTCGTGCACCATTTGCCGGTCGTTTAGGTATTCGTGAAGTCAATGTTGGCCAGTATCTGAATGCGGGCACCCCCATTGTGTCACTGCAGGCACTCGATCCAGTCTACGTCGACTTTAGTTTGCCTGAGCAACACATTGGCACGGTGCAAGCTGGCCAAGTTGTCACTGCCACAGTAGATGCCTTCCAAGGCCGCGAGTTTAGTGGTGTGGTAGCCGCCATTGAGTCACAAGTTGATAGCAGCACACGTAATTTTAAAGTGCGTGCCAACTTTGCTAACCCTGACCGTGCACTACGCCCTGGCTTATTCGCCCGCGCCAATATTTCGGTTGGTGATGAAAAGCAGGTGCTGGTGGTGCCGTTAACATCAGTTAGCTACAACCCCTATGGCAACTCGGTTTATGTGATTCAACCGAGTGACGACAATAAAGAGGTGTTGGTTGTGCGTCGTCGCTTCATTAAAACGGGTGAGGCACGTGGAGACTTAGTGTCAGTCGTCGACGGCTTAAAAGCAGGTGAAGAAATTGCGACCAGTGGTTTGCTCAAGCTGCAAAACGACACGGTGGTCATTATCAATAATTCGGTAATGCCTGATGCGTCATTAACCCCCACTCCGTCCGACTCTTAAGCGAGACGCGCATTATGCAATTCACCGATATTTTTATTAAGCGTCCGGTGCTGGCCCTTGTGGTCAGCCTGATGATTTTGCTGGTGGGCTTGAAGTCAGCATTTGATCTGAATGTGCGCCAATACCCAGAGCTGCAAAATGCCGTGATCAATGTGGTCACGACTTATGTGGGGGCGGATGCAGACTTGATTCAGGGTTTTATTACCACGCCCTTGGAGCGAGAAATTGCCTCAGCGCAGGGCATTGATTACATCAAGTCTACTAGCTTGGCCGGTGTTAGCTCTATTCAGGCTTATTTGCGGCTAGATGTCGATCCGAATGAGGCGCTGACGCAGGTTGCCGCAAAGGTGAACAAGCTGCGTGGTGAGCTGCCGGAGGCGTCGGAAGACCCCGTGGTTGAGTTGTCTGTGGGTGATACTACGGCGGCCATGTACCTGTCGTTTTACTCCGATATTTTGGATAACAACCAAATTACCGATTATTTGGTACGTGTGGTTGAGCCGCGTTTATCGACCGTGCCCGGTGTGCAGCGCGCACGTATTTTAGGTGACCGAACCTTTGCGATGCGTATTTGGTTAAAGCCGGAGCGTATGGCGGCACAAGGTGTCACGGCTAGTGATGTTTATGGAGCGCTGCGTGGCAATAACGTGTTGGCGGCATTGGGCTCAACCAAAGGTTCGATGGTGCAAGTTGACCTGACGGCAGCCACTGACCTTAATACACCAGAAGAGTTTCGTGCCTTGGTGGTGCGTACGGCAGATGGCGCCATTGTGCGTTTAGGTGATATTGCCGATGTGGTGTTGGGTTCTGAGAACTACAGCACAGAGGTGTCGTTTAACGGCAAAAGCGCCACCTTTATGGGTATTGAAATTGCGCCCGACGCGAACGCTTTAGATGTGATTAGGCGTGTGCGTGAAGATGCTTGGCCGCATGTATTGGCACAGTTGCCAGAGGGTCTAGAAGCCAATATTCCTTACGACTCCACACGCTATATCGAAGACGCCATTGATGAGGTGATTAAAACCTTGATCGAGGCCGTCGCCATTGTGATTGTGGTGATTTATTTATTCTTGGGCTCGTTCCGCAGTGTGTTGATTCCCGCAGTCACTGTGCCGCTTTCACTGATTGGCGCGTGTTTCTTGATGCTGCTGATGGGCTTCTCGATTAATTTGCTGACGCTACTGGCGATGGTGTTGGCCATCGGCATGGTGGTCGATGACGCCATTATTGTGTTGGAGAATATTCACCGACACATTGAAGAAGGTATGAAGCCGTTTAATGCCGCCATTAAGGGCGCGCGTGAACTGGTTGGTCCCGTGATTGCGATGACCATTACCTTGGTCGCGGTGTATTTGCCGATTGGCTTTATTGGCGGTCTAACCGGCACTCTGTTTGTTGAGTTTGCCTTTACCTTGGCTGGTGCGGTGTTGTTGTCGGGTGTTATTGCGCTGACGCTAACGCCGATGATGTGCGCCATGTTGTTGAAGTCTCAGGAAGAGGAAAAGGGTAATAAGTTCGCACATTGGTTAGATGAAAAGTTTGAAAAAATGCGCCTGAATTATCAGCGCAAACTGCATGGTGCGTTGGATGATAAACACGTCATCTTAACCTTCGGTGCGATTGTGCTGGTGTCGTGTTTCTTCTTGTTTAAGTCATCACCGCAAGAGTTAGCGCCGGAAGAAGACCAAGGCTTTTTCTTGATTTTCTCGCAGAGTGATTCGTTCTCGTCTTTGGATTATCTGACCCGATTCACGGCGGAATTGACGCGTATTGCCAATGCGATTCCAGAGAAGGAAAACTACTTCCAGCTCAATGGTGTTGGTGGTGGTGGTTCGGCTGTGGGCAGCA
>CAYYWS010000069.1:0-3986 GCA_964473955.1 uncultured Paraperlucidibaca sp.
CGTTCGGGGTCGTTGGCCCAAAGCGTAGATAAATGCGTTGAGCCTAGGCGCTGCGCCTGCTCTGCAACAGCCTGCCATTCTGGCAATGTCGAAGGCAACGCCGTGCGCACGGTCATTAAAGGTATTCCCGTAGCCAGACACGCAGCGGCTGGGCCATGGCCTCATCTCGCAGCGCCAACGCCATATTGGCTTGGGCATAACCCAGCTTGCTGCCGCAGTCATAACGCACACCACTAAAACGGTGCGCACGAATGTCATAATCAGCCAACAAGCTGGCAATGCCATCGGTTAATTGAATTTCGCCACCAGCGCCGGGCTGCACTTTTGCCAAGGCAGGGAAAATAGCCGCCGGCAATAAATAACGCCCCACCACTGCTAAGTTACTCGGTGCCACATCCGCAGCGGGCTTTTCCACCATGGCTTGAATACGGCCATTATCATCAAGTGAGACCACACCATAACGATGCACCTGTGTCATCGGCACCTCTTCCACCGCCAACGACCAAGCGCCAGTCTCTTGATGCAACGCCACCATATCACTCAGGCAACCGGCATCCGGCGCATCAATAAAATCATCCACCAACATCACCGCCACACCGGCAGCATCACTGGCCACCGCCGTGCCGCCCAAACCCACGGCATGGCCCAAACCTAAGGCTTGTGGTTGCATCACCACCGACACGGTTAGGCCTTCAGGCACTGTGCCCAGCAGGGCATCCAGCAAGTCTTGTTTACCTTTGGCGGTTAAGTCGGCCACCAGCTCTGGGTCGGCAGGCTGTAAGTGAGTTTCTAGGCCTTGTTTTTTCGGGGAGTTCACCAACACCACATGAGTCATACCGGCACGCCATGCCTCTTCCACAGCGTATTGCAGCAGTGGTTTATCCACCACCGGCAGCAGCTCTTTGGCCACCGACTTGGTGGCGGGTAAAAAACGTGTGCCAAGGCCGGCCACGGGCAAGATTACGGTGTTGATCACATCAGGTCCTTAATGTGTGGATATCCGTTGGATTGTCCTCATCCACTCGGCTCAGTGCAAGCGCTAGAAAGCCCACACCAGCGGAATTAACCCCACCGTTACCGCACCTGCCACCAAGCTCATCGGAATACCCACTTTTAGGTAGTCGCCAAAACGGTAGCCACCGGGGCCCATCACCATCAAATTGGTTTGATAACCGAGTGGTGTCATAAAGCTGGCCGAAGCACCAAACATGATGGCCATCATATAGGGTAACGGGCTAACGTCTAGCTGCGCAGCAGCGCCTAAGGCAATCGGGAACATCAGCACGGCAGCGGCATTATTGGTAATCACTTCGGTGAAGATCGCGGTCATCACATAAATAATCAGCAGCACCATCCACGGCGACATTTGACTGCCTTTGGGGAATAAGGCATCCACAATGTATTGCGCAGCGCCGCTTTGCTGCATGGCCGCGCCCAACGCAAACGAGGCACCAATAACGGTGAGCACCGGCAAATTAATGGACACCATTTGACGCGCACGGTTTACCGACACACAGCCGGTTAACAGCATGGCGCCACCGGCCACAAACACCGACTCCAGCACGGTCATCACATCCAGCACATTCAACAACACCATGCCGACCAAAATACCTACGGCCAAAGGCGCCTTACGGAAGTCTGGCGGTGCCGAGTCTTTTAATGGGCTTACCAGTAAGAAGTCGCGACGATAACGGTATTGCTCAACAAACTGGTCGCTGGTTTCTAACAACAAGGTGTCGCCGCTTTTCATTTGCTCGTCGCCGACATTGCCTTCCAAGCGCACACCGTTGCGGCTGATGCACAAAATAGCCGCTTGATAATGGGTACGAAACGCCGACTGCTTAACGGTTTTTCCCACATGCGGAAAGTCTGGTGCCAGCACCACTTCCACTAAGCAACGCTGCTCGTGACGCAGCCCTAATTTTTCGGCATCACCATAGGCGGCCTGTAGGCCATTAATACGCTGCAACTCACGAGCAGACGCCGGTGGGCCAACAAAAATCAAACGGTCACCATGCTGTAGCTGCAAGTCTGGGCTAACCGGTGAATACAAATGCTCGCCACGGAACACTTCGGTTAAATAACCGTGTGCCAAGCTTCTTAAGCCGGCGGCCGTGATGGTTTTGCCAGACAGTGGGCTGCCATCCGGAATCAGCATTTCCACGCGGTATTCGCGCGCTTGCTCCATTTGCTCCACCAAACCTTCACGGTCTGGCAGCAACCAGCGGCCAAAGAAAATCAAGAATGCGCTACAGACAATCAGCAGCGGCACACCCACCCACGCCAAATCGAACAAGCGGAAACCAGCCATGCCTTCTTTGTGCATCAGGCCATCCACCACCAAGTTGGTGGAGGTACCAATCAAGGTGGTGGTGCCACCCAAAATGGCGGCATAACTAAGCGGCAGCAATAAACGCGAGGCCGGGATTTTTAAGCGTTGCGCCCACTCTTGCACCGCCGGAATCATCATCGCGACCACGGTAGTGTTGTTCAAAAAGGCGCTTAAAAGGGAGCTAGGAATTAACAAACGCACCACACTGCCACGCTGCGTTTTGGGATGACCCAACAACCGGTGAGCCAACCAGTAAATGGCACCGGTGTCACGTAAGGCGGCCGCCAGCACATACAGCAGCGCAATCGTCATTAAGCCGGTGTTGGCAAAACCCAGCAACGCATCGGTGGGGCTGATCACCTTGGTTAAAACCAGCACTGCCAAAGCCGCCATCAACGTGGCGTCTGCCGGAAAACGATTGCTGGCCAATAAGCCTAAGGCCACCAAGATGGTGCCCAGGGTAATGATGATGTCTGGTGTCATGACTGCCGACGTGCTTTAAAAAAAGTGCGTAACTGTAACGCAGCGGCGTGTGCCAGCACACCCCCTTGCCACACAAATCGGTGATTGTAGTAGCCACTAGTGGCTTCGTTCATGAGTTGTCGCTGACTTAGCAGTGAACCTGCCTTCGGTTCACTGGCGGCAAACACCACTTTGTTTATGCGCGCATGCACCAGCGCCCCCACACACATAGTGCAAGGCTCTAAGGTGACATACAGCGTGCAGCCATCTAGCCGATAATTATTTAAGGCCTTTGCCGCCTGCCTTAATGTCGTGATTTCCGCATGCGCAGTGGGGTCATTCGCGCTGATGGGGGCGTTATGTGCCTGCGCCAAAATCGTTTGACCATCGGCAGCCACAATCACCGCGCCCACCGGCACCTCGCCTTTGGCTTCAGCTAGTTTTGCCTGATTCAGCGCTAGTTGCATAAAGTGAATGTCTTTAGCGTCCGTCCAGTGCGGAATGGTTAAGTTGAGTGTCTGCGCAAGTTCGTCGCTATTTAACAGTGAGTTTAACGGTCGTTTTGCGGCGGCCTGGGTGAAGTCAGCGGTTTTGATGGGCTTTAATTTTGGCGGCTGGCTTTGTTGGCTTTTATAGCGCTGCTCTAAATAACGCTGCGCCTGTTCAAACTTGCTGGTTTGGCCGGCCATACTGGCGTGATAGATGCCGTTTTCTGCAGGCTGCATTACTAGCTGCACAATGACATGCGCCAACCACAGCGCCGACGTGGGTGCACCGATTTGATCGGTTACCACACTGGAGTTGGGGCTGAGCTGTTTTAACCAACGTGGCCCCTGCTCGCCGTAAAGCCAACTGGTTCTAACAATCCACCACGGCAACTCCGCACCGGCATAGGCGGTCTGCAACGCCAATTCGCCTGCCAGCTTGCTGCGGCCATACTGATTTACCGGATTGGTGTGGTCAGTTTCAAGGTATGGCTGCGTGGCAGTGCCATCAAAAACGTGATCAGTCGATATCTGCAAGAACGCAGCGCCGTGTTGCTTGGCCGCGCTTGCTAGTGCTGCAACCGCTCGATGATTAATAAAGTCTGCTAGTTCGGGATCAACTTCAGCGGCATCAACATTCGTCATTGCTGCGGCGTTAATGATCAGGTCTGGTTTGAGGCTGTTGATGTAGTCGTTGATGGCGCTTT
>CAYYWS010000069.1:4086-9365 GCA_964473955.1 uncultured Paraperlucidibaca sp.
GCCCAAGCTGACCACTCCCGCCCAGCAGCAAAATGCAGTTGTAGGTCTTAGACATGCGCTTTCACCATCTGATTCACCATCCAGCTCACTGTCTGCTGCAAACCCTGCTCAAAATCTACCTGCGGCCGCCAACCCAACTGCTGCTTAATAAAACTGGCATCCAAGGCATAACAGCGGTCATGCCCGGGACGGTCACTAACGTGTGTCATTAAATCACGATAATGCCCCTGCGCTTTCGGCCGGATCTGCATCAGCTCATCACACAGGCGCTGCACCAGGTGTAGGTTTGTCATCGGGTTATCCGCACCCACCACATAACGCTGCCCCACCTCACCTTTTTCTAACACCATCATCAGCGCACGCACATGATCATCCACATGCAACCAGTCGCGCACTTGCAAACCGTCGCCATAAATCGGCAGCGGCTGGTTGTTCAGCGCCGCCGTTAACATGCAAGGAATCAACTTTTCCGGATGCTGCCACGGGCCATAATTATTACTGCAATGGGTGATTAACGTCGGCAACCCATAGGTGCGATGCCAGGCGCCCACCAAATGATCCGCCGCCGCCTTACTGGCGGAATATGGTGAACTGGGCGCGTATGGTGAGTGCTCGCTAAAACGCTGATGGTTTAACTGCCCCAAATCGCCAAACACCTCGTCGGTGCTGACCTGCAAAAACCGAAACTGCTCCTGCCGGTCTTTTGACAGCGCCTGCCACCACTGAGTGACCACCGCCAGCAGCGTGCCCGTACCCACCACATTGGTCTGAATAAACGGCGCCGCCTGTCTGATCGAATGGTCAACATGCGTTTCCGCTGCCAAGTTTATTAGCGCCTGCGGCTGGTATTGCTGCAGTACGTTTGCGATGACTTCACCGTCGGTTATGTCTGCCTGTACAAAATGATATTGCGCTGGCTGCTGCGGCTGCTGCGGCTGCTGCGGGTGAAATAGCGGCCACGCACGGGTGGCATAACTGAGGTTGTCGATATTGACGACATGCCGCCCACTGGCCAGCAACGCCGTCACCAGCGCGCGGCCAATAAAGCCGCTGCCGCCGGTAACGATGATTGGGTGCTGTGTCATATCTGGCTCACGTTGATCATTGATGGCTTAGAGGTGGGCTTATGTTTTGGGTACTTTTTAAAACCAACATTTTAGCCGAATGCCATTCGGCTAACGCTATGTGCCGAATGGCATTCGGGGAAAAACATGAAAATAAAAAACACTGAAAAACACATACGCCACCTGCCCAATATGTCACTTATTAGCGCAGAAATGATTGAAATTCACACATTACATGGCGAGTTAAATGGCCGTATGCACACAATAAGCCACCAAAATAAAACCAACATAGCAGACCAAGCCAAACAAGATGTAGTTTGGGCCATATCCAAACTAGTCAGTGACCCATATTCAAAGTATGACGAAAAATGGATATATGAACACTTAACCAAACAGCCCAACAGCACGCAGCTCAACAACCGCACCTTTAACAAAGCTGATTTTAACCACCCCGTTCTGGCCGCTGCATTTGCGCATATCTGGGCATGGCAGCACTTCAAAGATCAAAAGCAGAGTGTCGCTATGGCTTGTGTGTTGGCCGAACGTTGCCTTCATCCGTGGGCGGGTAACGACTATCGCCTGCTATACATTAGCGAAGTGCTACGCGAAAACGATGGATATTATACTTTTTGGCAAAACTGCTTTCGTAGAGGACTTTATAAAGACTATATCGATGACGACTATGGTGATGAGCAGAGTAACGAAGACAGCACAGAAAACCGTCATATCCCCACATCGGAGTGGTTACTCTGGTTTTTAGGCTGCGTCATAGCCGCCATAAAGCACGCATTGAAACGTCTAGAAACCATAGAGGCAGAGAGTGCCACTTGGTTGGCATTAAGTGGACATGCGCTGAATAAACGTCAGGTTGATGCCATGAAGCGCCTGATAAGCCAGGAAGCAGACAGTGTTAGCACAGCCGAATATGCCGAGCAGTGGCGCTGCTCTACCGACACCCTGTGCAACGACTTTAAGGAGCTCATTAAGCTGGGTGTATTGAAGAAACTGCCGGATAAGGCCGGGCGCAGCACACGCTACGCCCTAACCCATCCTATTCCCACTCAATGGTCGCCGGCGGCTTACTTGAGACGTCGTAGGCCACGCGGGAAATGCCGCTGATTTCGTTAATGATGCGGTTGCTGACTTTTTCCAGCAGCTCGTAGGGCAAATGTGCCCAGCGCGCGGTCATGAAGTCGATGGTTTCAACTGCACGCAGCGACACCACCCACTCGTAACGACGGCCATCACCGACCACACCGACCGACTTCACCGGCAAAAACACCACAAAGGCTTGCGAAGTTTTGTGGTACCAGTCGGCTTTGTGCAGCTCTTCGATGAAGATCGCGTCAGCTTCACGCAAGATGTCGGCATATTCCTTGCGAACTTCGCCCAAGATGCGAACACCTAGGCCTGGGCCCGGGAACGGATGGCGATAAACCATGTCATAGGGCAAGCCTAACGCCAGACCGAGCTTGCGCACTTCGTCTTTGAACAGTTCACGAAGAGGTTCGACCAGTTTCATTTTCATGTTTTCTGGCAAGCCACCCACGTTGTGGTGCGACTTAATGACGTGTGCTTTACCGGTTTTGCTGGCTGCCGACTCAATCACGTCTGGGTAAATGGTGCCTTGCGCCAACCAGTTCACGCCACCAGCGGCCAATTTGGCCGACTCACGGTCGAACACATCTATAAAGGTATTACCGATGGCTTTGCGTTTGGCTTCGGGATCGGAAACGCCGGCCAGTTTACCCAAGAACTCGTCTTCGGCATCCACACGAATCACTTTAATGCCCATGTTTTTGGCAAACATGGCCATGACTTGCTCGCCTTCGTTTTTGCGCAGCAAGCCATTATCCACAAACACACAGGTTAGCTGGTCACCAATGGCTTTGTGCAGCAGCGCTGCAACCACGGATGAGTCAACACCACCCGACAAGCCCAACAACACCTGATCGTTACCGACTTGTTCACGTACACGACGGATGCTGTCTTCAATAATATTTTCTGGTGTCCACAGTGCCTGCGTTTGGCAAATGTCATGCACAAAACGCTGCAGCAACTCTAAACCTTTGCTGGTGTGGGTAACTTCTGGGTGGAATTGCAGACCGTAGAAATCACGTGCTTCGTCTGCCATGGCAGCGATTGGGCAGCTTGGCGTGGATGCCGTAATACGGAAGCCATCTGGCACTTGGGTGACTTTGTCACCATGCGACATCCAGACATCTAAGGTGGATTCGCCGTCGCCATTTTGGCGGTCTTTGATGTCGCCAAAAAATGCATCATGACGGGTGTCAGCGGCGTTGTTCACACACTGGCGCAGGTCAGACACCACGGTGACTTCGGCATAACCAAATTCGCGCACATTAGAGCTTTGCACCTGGCCGCCCAACTGCTGCGACATGGTTTGCATGCCGTAGCAAATGCCCAATACCGGCACACCTAGCGTGAAAACTACATCGGCGGCACGTGGTGCACCGGCTTCAGTAACCGACTCGGGGCCACCGGACAAAATAATGCCTTTGGGCGCAAATTCACGGATTTCATCATCCGTCATGTCATAGGCGCGCAGCTCACAATACACACCCAGTTCACGCACACGACGGGCAATGAGCTGGGAATACTGCGAACCAAAATCGAGAATTAGAATGCGGTGGGCGTGAATATCTTGCGTCATAAAATTAACCCACTCGGTAGTTCGGCGCTTCTTTAGTGATAGTGACGTCGTGCACATGCGACTCTTTCATGCCAGCCGCGGTGATTTTCACGAATTTTGGCAGCGTGCGCATAGTGGAAATATCGGATGAGCCGGTATAACCCATGCTTGAACGCAGACCGCCAATGAGCTGGTGAATGATGCCGTTCATGGGGCCTTTGTAAGCCACGCGGCCTTCAATACCTTCTGGCACTAATTTTTCCACGCCGGCGGATGCGTCTTGGAAATAACGATCAGCCGAACCGCCGCCGCGCTGTGACATAGCGCCCAGCGAACCCATGCCACGGTAAGCCTTGTAATAACGACCTTGGAACAGTTCAACTTCGCCTGGGGCTTCTTCAGTACCCGCCAACAGGGAGCCCACCATGATGCAATTAGCACCAGCGGCAATAGCTTTGGCAATGTCGCCAGAATAACGAATACCACCATCGGCAATCAGCGGAATCTGGTTATTGAGTGCGCGTGCTACTAGGTCGATGGCGGTGATTTGTGGCACACCAATACCGGCCACAATACGTGTGGTGCAAATAGAACCAGGGCCAATACCCACTTTCACCGCGTCCGCACCAGCATCAAGCAAGGCTAATGCGGCATCACCGGTGGCGATGTTGCCGCCAATGACTTGCATATGCGGGAAATGAGTTTTGATCCAACGCACACGATCCAATACACCTTGACTATGGCCGTGCGCGGTGTCTACCACTAACACGTCCACACCCGCTTCAATTAGTGCCTCCACCCGCGCTGGGGTATCCGCGCCAGTGCCTACCGCAGCACCTACACGCAAACGACCTTGGTCATCTTTACAGGCAGTTGGAAAGCGTTCGGCTTTCTGGAAATCATTCACGGTGATCAGACCCTTCAGATGGAAGGCATCATCAATCACCAGAACTTTTTCAATACGGTGTTCGTGCAACAGGGCCTTAATGCGTTCGGGTGACTCGCCTTCACGCACCGTCACTAACTTTTCTTGTGGTGTCATGATGGCCGAAACCGGCAGATCCATACGAGTTTCAAAACGCAAATCGCGGCTGGTAACAATACCGACTACTTGACCGCCCTGCATGACCGGCACGCCGGAAATGCGGTTGGCTTTGGTAAGCTCAATGAGCTGACCAACAGTGGTTTCAGGCGCGACGGTGATGGGGTCTTGCACCATGCCGGCTTCGAATTTCTTGACCCGGCGCACTTCCGCGGCCTGGGCTGCGATGTCCATGTTTTTATGCAGAATGCCAATGCCGCCTTCCTGCGCAATCGCAATCGCCATACGTGATTCAGTGACAGTATCCATCGCCGCAGAAACCAACGGCACATTGAGCTGAATGCCACGCGTTAAGTGCGTTTTAAGGCAGGTCGAGTTGGGTAGAACATTGGAGTATGCGGGGAGTAAAAGCACGTCATCAAAAGTGAGCGCTTCTTGGACGATATCGAGCATGGTGCTACTCCGGGAGCCGGGTAAAAGTAGCGGGGCAGTATAACTGGTTTGTGGGTTTTCGTCAGCA